>NZ_JBHWZS010000166.1:0-18572 GCF_042728155.1 Streptomyces sp. NPDC060209 | reverse complement strand
CCTGGAAGGTGTCGACGGCCCTCATACGCGTGTCCGGCAGGCCCCTGGAGGGGTCCCTGGAGGGCGCCGTCGCACGCGCGCCCTCCGAGTGAGTGCTATCCGCCGCCGCCGAAGATCCCGCCGCGGCCGTTCTCCTCGCCCGCCGTCGTGCCTTCGGTCGTTCCCTCGGTCGTTCCGGTGTCCGTCCCGCCGTCCGTGGTCCCGGCGTCCGTTCCACCGTCGGTGGACCCGTTCGTGGTCCCTCCGTTGTCGTTGCCGGTGGTCGTTCCGCCGTTCTGGTTGTTCTTGCAGTCCCAGTCGAGCGGCGCGCACGTGTCGCTCGGCGTGGGGGACGGGGACGACGGAGTGGGAGACGGCGTCGTGGGCGCTTCGGTGGACTCCGAAGGCGTCGGCGTCGGGCTCGGCGTCGGGCTGGGGCTGACCGCGCCACCGCCGAAGAGCGTGTCGCCGTACGGCTCCGCCTTCGGGAAGCGGACGACCTTCGAGCCCTTCACCGCTTCGGCCATGTAGTCGTGCCAGATCTGCGCGGGGAACGAGGCACCGTGGATGGATTTCTCGTTGCCGGTGCCGTACATCTCCAGGAACTTGCGGTCCTTCTTCGTCTCGTCGTCGTCCATCCGGAACATGCTGACGGCCGTCGACAGCTGCGGGGTGTACCCGACGAACCAGGCCGACTTGTTGCCGTCCGTGGTACCGGTCTTGCCGGCCACATCACGTCCGGGGAGCTGGGCGGGCGTGCCCGTGCCGTTCTCGACGACGTTCTTCAGCACGTCGGTGACATTGTCCGCGATGATGCTCGGGAACGCCGGCTTCGTCTCCGTCTTGTGCTGATAGATGACCTCACCCTTGTGCTTCACCTCGGTGACCGAGAAGGGCTCCCGCTGCTTGCCACTGGTGGCGAAGGTGGCGTACGCGCCGGCCATCCGGATGGCGCTCGGCGAGGACGTACCGATGGAGAACGAGGGGACGTTCGAGTTCGCCATGTAGTTGTCGTCACGCAGTCCCGCGTCGATGGCGGCCTGCTTCACCTTGTCGGTGCCGACGTCCATGCCGAGCTGGACGTACGGGGAGTTGGCGGACTCCTGCATGGCGTACCGGAGGCTGATGTCTCCGTAGTCGTGGTCTCCGTCGTTTGTCTGGAGCCACTCCTTGCCGTCGTCGTTCTGCCAGACCTCGCCGTTGTACAGGTTGATCTTCAGCTTGTTGTCGCCGTTGTAGATGCTCTTCGGCGAGACGAGCGTCCGCTCCGACTCGCTCTGGTCGGCACCGAGCTTGGGGTCACGTTTGCCGTACTGCATGGCGGCTGCCAGCACGAACGGCTTGAACGTCGAACCGACCTGTGCACCTGTCGCGTCCGCGTTGTTGGTGTAGTGCTCGGTCGCGTTCTGACCGCCGTACGTGGCGACGATGGCGCCTGTCGCCGTGTCCACCGACGCGCCGCCGAACTCGACGTGCGTGTCCTTCTCGGGCCGCTTCTTCGGGTCGATCTTGGCGGCGTACACCTTCTTGATCGACTTCTCGAGCTGGTCGACCTTCTTCTTCTGGAAGGTCGTGTGGATCTCGTAGCCGCCCCGGGCCAGCTCCTTCTCGGTGACGCCGTCCTCGTTGTGCGCGAGGAAGTACTTCGTGGCGAGGTCGACCAGGTATCCGGTCTGGCCGCCCAGCTTGGCGTCCTTCTTGGGCGGCTTCGGCATGGGGAACTCGTCGAACGTCGCACGCTTGGCCGCGCTCAGCCGGCCGTCCTTGACCTCCTCGTCGAGGATCCAGCTCCAGCGCTCCTTGGCCCGCCTGGTGTTCTCCGCGGCGGAGGCCTTCACGGGGTCGACCTCGGGGGCACCCGCGGGGTCGTAGTAACTCGCGCCCTTGAGCAGCGTCGCCAGGAAGGCGCACTCGCTCTCGTTCAGATCCGTGGCGTCCTTGTCGTAGTACGCACGTGCCGCCGCCTGGAGTCCGGATGCGCCCCGGCCGTAGTAGGAGACGTTGAGGTAACCCTCCATGACCTCGTTCTTGCCCACCGTCTCGCCGACCTTGAGCGTGATGAAGAGTTCCTTGAACTTCCGGCTCAGCGTCTGGTCCTGGGAGAGCATGGAGTTCTTCACGTACTGCTGGGTGATCGTCGAACCGCCCTGGGTGTCACCTCCCCGGGCCATGTTGTAGAAGGCGCGGGCGATACCCATGGGGTCGATGCCCCTGTCGCTCTCGAACGACTTGTTCTCGGCCGAGATGACGGCGTTCCGCATCGCTTCCGGAATCTGGGCGTACTCGAGCGACTGACGGTTGACGGAACCACCCGTGGCGACCATCTGTGTGTCGTCGGCCCAGTAGTAGACGTTGTTCTGTGCCGTGGCGAGGTCCTTGACCTCGGGCGGCACCACCAGTGCGTACGCGATGCTGGCGGCGCCCATCATGAGACCCAGGAAGCCCAGGCACAGACCGGAGACCAGCCTCCACGACGGAACCCAGCGGCGGAAGCCGTACTTACCGGCCCGCGGGTAGTCGATGAAGCGCTTCTTGCCGGAGTCCTCGCGGCCCCGGCCGCGGCCTTCGTGACCGCTGCTGTCGTCACCTCCCCGTCGCCTGCCCCCGCCTCCGCCGCGCTGGGCGGCGCGCCGGGCCTCGGCGCGGCCGCCGTACGACGGCTCCTCACCATGCACTCCGGAAGGTGACTCTGAAGTTGCTCTGCGTGACGAATCGGTGCGACGTCCAGCAGGCTGTTGGGCGGCTCGTCTGGCCGCTGCGCGCCCGCCACCTTGCGGTTGCGGCGCTTTGCGACGGTGCTCGCTCATCGAACGACTACTCCTCGGGCAGGCGAGAGCGCCTGGAAGCGGCAGTTGAGATCCGGTCCCCCCGAATTACGGACAAGCCCTGCGGAAGGCTCACCCGCAGTACATCCGACAGTCCGCGATTACTGACGCACGGCGGCGTCTCACGGTTCCCGGTGGTCTGCATGCCGCACAGACTACGCACGGTCAAAAACCTCCAGGGACCGAACTTCACCCCAAATTACGCAAGTCACTCCCTATGAATCGGGGATGTGACGCCGCTCACGAACCGTCCTCTTGTCGAACATCACGAGTCGATCTATCGTGCTGATGTATCGAGTCGATACATCAGCACGGCATAAGGTGGGTCCAACGGCCCGCGGAAGCTGCAGACGGAGGAGGAGGCGAAGGTGAGCAGACGCTCAGGCATCCTCGAATTCGCCGTACTCGGCCTGCTCCGCGAGTCCCCCATGCACGGGTACGAGCTGCGAAAGCGCCTCAACACCTCGCTGGGGATCTTCCGCGCCTTCAGCTACGGCACCCTCTACCCCTGCCTCAAGACGCTGGTCGCCAACGGCTGGTTGATCGAGGAACCGGGAAATGTTCCGGCTCAGCCCCCTGCCACGAGCCGTGGGGTCGCCCCCGCGTCCTCGCTGGCCGGGCGCCGGGCCAAGATCGTCTACCGGTTGACGGCAGAAGGTAAGGAGCACTTCGAGGAGCTGCTCTCGCACACCGGTCCGGACTCCTGGGAGGACGAGCACTTCGCGGCTCGTTTCGCCTTCTTCGGACAGACGGAGCGCGAGGTGCGGATGCGCGTGCTCGAAGGCCGCCGCAGCAGGCTGGAGGAGCGCCTCGAGAAGATGCGCGCCTCTCTCGCCCGCACCCGCGAACGACTCGACGACTACACGCTTGAGCTGCAGCGACACGGCATGGAGTCCGTGGAGCGCGAAGTGCGCTGGCTGAACGAGCTCATCGAGAGCGAGCGGTCGGGACGGGATCAGCGACGATCCTCGCCCGGGGGCTCCACTCAACACGACACATCAGGAGAGACGGGCGGCCTGCCCCGGCACCGGGACGACACCCGGCCGGATCCGTCCGACGACACCAAGTGACACCCCCGCAGATCCGCAAGGCGTCATCGGGGAACACGAGAACACACAGGGAGCAATCGGCATGGGTTCGGTTCGCGTAGCCATCGTCGGCGTGGGCAACTGCGCCGCCTCGCTGGTGCAGGGCGTCGAGTTCTACAAGGACGCCGATCCGGCCGGCAAGGTGCCCGGTCTGATGCACGTTCAGTTCGGCGAGTACCACGTGAGCGACGTCGAGTTCGTCGCCGCCTTCGACGTCGACGCGAAGAAGGTCGGCCTCGACCTCGCGGACGCCATCGGCGCCAGCGAGAACAACACCATCAAGATCGCCGACGTGCCGAACACCGGTGTGACCGTTCAGCGCGGCCACACCCACGACGGCCTGGGCAAGTACTACCGCGAGACGATCGAGGAATCCGCCGACGCCCCCGTCGACATCGTCCAGATCCTCAAGGACAAGCAGGTCGACGTCCTCGTCTGCTACCTGCCCGTCGGCTCCGAGGTGGCTGCGAAGTTCTACGCGCAGTGCGCCATCGACGCCAAGGTCGCGTTCGTCAACGCCCTCCCGGTGTTCATCGCCGGCACCAAGGAGTGGGCCGACAAGTTCACCGAGGCCGGTGTCCCGATCATCGGCGACGACATCAAGTCCCAGGTCGGCGCCACCATCACGCACCGTGTGATGGCGAAGCTGTTCGAGGACCGGGGTGTCATCCTGGACCGCACGATGCAGCTGAACGTCGGCGGCAACATGGACTTCAAGAACATGCTCGAGCGTGAGCGCCTGGAGTCCAAGAAGATCTCGAAGACGCAGGCCGTCACCTCGCAGATCCGTGACCGCGAGCTCGGTGCGGACAACGTCCACATCGGCCCCTCGGACTACGTGGCCTGGCTGGACGACCGCAAGTGGGCGTACGTGCGCCTCGAGGGCCGCGCCTTCGGTGACGTTCCGCTGAACCTGGAGTACAAGCTCGAGGTCTGGGACTCCCCGAACTCCGCCGGTGTCATCATCGACGCCGTGCGCGCCGCGAAGATCGCCAAGGACCGTGGCATCGGCGGCCCGATCCTCTCGGCCTCCTCGTACTTCATGAAGTCGCCGCCGGTCCAGTACTTCGACGACGAGGCCCGCGAGAACGTCGAGAAGTTCATCAACGGCGACGTCGAGCGCTGATCCAACTGGTCACTGCTCAAGTGACGCTGCTTCTCCATGTGGGGGGTCCCCGGGCAATACGCCCGGAGGCCCCCCACATGTGTGACGCTTGCACACATGCCTGTCGTGCGTGATCTGGGCGTACTCCTGCGCCTTCGGAACTTCCGTCGCCTGCTCGCCGTACGACTCCTCTCCCAGTCGGCCGACGGTGTCTACCAGGTCGCGCTCGCCACCTACGTCGTCTTCTCACCGGAGAACCAGACAACACCGGGCGCCATCGCCTCCGCCATGGCGGTGCTGCTGCTCCCGTACTCGCTCATCGGTCCGTTCGCAGGAGTCCTGCTCGACCGTTGGCCCCGCCGTCAGGTCTTCCTGTACGGCAACCTGCTGCGAGCCACGCTGGCCTGCTGCACGGCACTGCTGCTCCTGATCTCCGTTCCGGACTGGCTGTTCTACGCCTCCGCCCTCTGCGTAACCGCCGTCAACCGTTTCGTGCTCGCCGGCCTGTCCGCAGCCCTGCCTCGCGTCGTCGACACCGAACGTCTCGTCCTCGCCAACTCCCTCTCCCCGACAGCGGGCACGCTGGCCGCCACTGCGGGCGGGGGCCTCGCCCTGGCCATCAAGCTGCTGACAGACGGGTCCGATGCCGCTGTAGTCCTGCTGGGCGCGGTCCTCTACCTCCTCTCGGCACTGGCGGCCATGACCTTGCCGCGCACACTCCTTGGGCCGGATAGAGACCTGCACCATGTGCCGCTGCGGGAGGCCATCACCACCACCGCGCGAGGGCTCGTCGCGGGGTTGCGCCATCTGGCCGAGCGGAGGGACGCGGCGCACGCGCTGGCGGCCATAACGGTGATCCGCTTCTGCTACGGAGCACTGACCGTGATAGTGCTGATGCTGTGCCGCTACGCATGGTCGGACAGCGAGTCCGACGGCCTGGCCCTCCTCGGCCTCGCGCTCGGCGCCTCCGCTGCGGGGTACTTCATGGCTGCCCTGATGTCTCCGTGGGCAGTCGGACGCTTCGGGCGGTACGGCTGGCTGGCGGGCTGCGCCGGGGCAGCCGCCCTCCTGGAACCGGCTTTGGGACTCTCGTTCGCCCCTGCCCCGATGCTGGCAGCGGCTTTCGTTCTCGGCCTCGTGACCCAGGGCGCGAAGATCGCCACGGATACCGAGGTTCAGACCTCCGTCGACGACGCCTACCGCGGCCGGATTTTCTCGCTCTACGACGTGTTGTTCAACGTCGCTTTCGTCGCCGCCGCGGCAATGTCCGCCCTCGTGCTACCCCCTGACGGGCGATCCGTCGTCGTGGTACTCACCGTGGCCGTGCTCTACGCCATCGTCTCGGTGGCCATGCTTCGCCGGCGACGTGTGAGCATCGCGCTCCAGCGCGCCCGCATCAAGGAGTGAGGGGTGTTGTTTCACGTGAAACAACACCCCTCAACCTCAGACCGCTCTCCGGCGCACCGTCATGTTTCACGTGAAACATGACTGGTGTCCGTCCTGCGTACGCCGTGTCGCAGTCGACGTCAGTCCTGTGCGGCCCACCATTCCTTGAGGGCGGCGATCGCGGCGTCGCGCTCCATCGGGCCGTTCTCCAGCCGGAGCTCCAGCAGGAATGCGTAAGCCTTGCCGATCACGGGCCCAGGCCCCACGCCCAGGATCTGCATGATCGCGTTGCCGTCCAGGTCCGGCCGGATGGCTTCCAGCTCCTCCTGCTCCTGCAGTTGCGCGATGCGCTCCTCGAGCCCGTCGTAGGTGCGGGACAGGGCATTCGCCTTGCGCTTGTTGCGCGTCGTGCAGTCGGAGCGCGTCAGCTTGTGCAGCCGGTCCAGCAGCGGCCCCGCGTCCCGCACGTACCTGCGCACGGCAGAGTCGGTCCATTCCCCGTCGCCGTATCCGTGGAAGCGCAGATGCAGCTCCACCAGCTTCGAGACGTCCTTGACCATGTCGTTGGAGTACTTCAGCTCGGTCATCCGCTTCTTGACCATCTTGGCCCCCACCACTTCGTGGTGGTGGAACGAGACGCGTCCGTCCTTCTCGAAGCGCCGCGTCCTCGGCTTCCCGATGTCGTGGAGCAGCGCCGCGAGACGCAGCACGAGATCCGGGCCGTCCTTCTCCAGATCCATGGCCTGCTCCAGGACCGTCAAGGAATGCTCGTAGACGTCCTTGTGGCGGTGATGCTCATCACTTTCCAGGCGCAAGGCGGGGAGCTCAGGCAGCACCTGGTCAGCCAGCCCCGTGTCCACGAGAAGCCCCAGCCCCTTGCGGGGGTGACCGGAAAGCAGCAGTTTGTTGAGTTCCTCACGGACCCTCTCGGCCGAGACGATCTCAATGCGTCCCGCCATGTCCGTCATTGCCTTGACCACGTCGGGGGCAACCTCGAAGTCCAGCTGCGCGGCGAAGCGTGCGGCCCGCAGCATGCGCAGCGGATCGTCGGAGAAGGATGCCTCGGGCGTGCCCGGAGTGCGCAGTACACGCTGGGCCAGGTCATCGAGGCCACCGTGCGGGTCGATGAACTCCTTCTGCGGCAGTGCGACAGCCATGGCGTTGACCGTGAAATCTCGGCGCACGAGGTCTTCCTCGATCGAGTCGCCGTAGGAGACCTCGGGCTTGCGTGAGGTCCTGTCGTACGCCTCCGACCGGTAGGTCGTGACCTCGATCTGGTAGCCGTCCTTCTGCGATCCGACGGTGCCGAACGCGATTCCGACCTCCCAGACCGAGTCGGCCCAGGGACGGACGATCTTGAGCACGTCCTCCGGGCGGGCGTCGGTCGTGAAGTCCAGGTCGTTTCCGAGCCTGCCGAGCAACGCGTCGCGGACCGACCCGCCGACCAGCGCGAGGCTGAATCCGGCCTCCTGGAATCGCAGGGCGAGGTCGTCGGCGACGGGGGACACCTGCAGCAGTTCGCTCACTGCGCGGTGCTGCACCTGACTCAGTGCACGGGGGCTGTCTTCGTTGGCGTTCGGCACAACAGAAAAGGGTACGTGCCCCGACCGGCCCGGGCGTCATCGTTTCTTGCGGCCCTGCGAGACTCTCCCGATCATGTGGCACGGTCCCCGGCACTCAGGCGTCGGGCACATCGTTACCATGCGGGGACGCAGAGACCGGCAGGGCCGGCACCAGCTGACGACGACGAGGGACGGATACGCGTGGCCGAGGCGGCAGACTTTCAGGGGATGAATCCCTCCCCTGCCCGCCGGTGGCTCCGGCGCACAGCCTCCTTGATCGTCGGGGCGCCACTGATCGCCGGCCTCCTGGCCGGCCCCACAGCGCCCTCGGCCCAGGCCGAGGGGGCGACGAAGGCCCCGACCGGCTCGCGCACCGTCGATGTGTCCCTGGACACGCTCGCCCCCAGCGCACCGGTCGAAGGCGACACACTCACCGTCTCCGGCACCCTGACCAACAAGGGGAAGAAGACGGTCACGGACGCCGAGGTCGACCTGCGCGTCGGGCCGAGGCTGTCCGGCAGGGGGGCGATCGACCAGGCAGCCAAGCGCACCGGGTACCTGCCCGGCAGTGACCCGGCCAAGCTCGGCGGCGCGTACACGCTGAAGACCCCCAAGCTCGAGCCCGGGGTCAGCCAGGACTTCACCCTCGCTGTTCCGGTGGACAAGCTGGACCTGGACACCGAGGGCGTCTACCAGCTCGGGGTGTCCCTCACGGGCCGGACCACCGACTACGCCTACGACCAGGTCCTCGGCATCCAGCGGACCTTCCTGCCATGGCAGCCGGCGGACACCGAGAGCAAGACCAAGCTCACCTTCCTCTGGCCGCTGATCGCATCCGCGCACGTCACCGCCGAGACGGGCTCCGACGAACAGCAGACGCCCGTATTCGCCAATGACGATCTGGCCCTCGAGCTCGCTCCCGGCGGACGCCTGGAACAGCTGGTCTCGCTGGGGCGGCAGCTCCCTGTGACATGGGTGATCGACCCGGACCTGCTCGCCTCTGTCGACGCGATGACGAAGAACTACCGCGTCAAGGTCGGTGACACCACAGTCGCGGGGACGAACCAGGCCATCGCCAAGAAATGGCTCACGGATCTGCAAGCGGCCGTGAAGGACGGGAAGGTGGTGGCTCTGCCGTTCGCCGACCCCGACCTTGCGTCCATCGCCCACCGAGGCAAGAACGTCTCGGGCACGCTCAGCCATCTGCAGACGGCGACCGAGGTCGCGGGCACGACGGTCGAGACCGTCCTTCACGTGAAGCCGTCCACCGACTTCGCCTGGCCGGTGGAGGGTGCGATCGATCCCTCGGTCGTCGACGTCGCCACCTCGGCCGGCGCGCACAAGGTGATCGCCCGCAGCGACAGCCTCGAGGAGACCGGCGGGCTGCCCTACACACCCACTTCGGCCCGGCCGATCGGTGGTGGCACCACCGCCGTCGTCTCCGACCACCGGCTCTCCACCGCGTTCTCCGGCGACATGGCCAAGGCCGGCGCCTCGACGCTCGCCGTCCAGAAGTTCCTGGCCCAGACACTGGCAGTGACGGAGCAGGCACCCGACAACGAGCGCAGCATCGTCGTCGCTCCGCAGCGGACGCCCACCGCCGCCCAGGCACAGACCATGGCGCGCGCCCTGCAGGCCCTCACAGCCCAACACTGGACACAGCCCCTCGATCTGACGGCGGCAGCCGAACAGAAGCCCGACGCACAGGCCACCACGAAGGTGCCCGGGGCCTCCCAGTACCCGAAGAAGCTTCGAAGCCAGGAGCTGCCCACCCAGGCCTTCCAGGACATCAGGACGACACAGGACTCGCTCAACAGCTTCCAGGTCATCCTCACGCAGCCGGACCGGGTGGTGACCCCCTTCGGGAACGCGATCAACCGCTCCGTGTCGACGTCGTGGCGCGGCAAGCCACTGGAAGCCCAGCGGTACCGCGACGAGGTCCGCACCTATCTGCAGGGCCTCACCAACGAGGTCCAGCTGATCACGAAGTCGGACGTGACTCTGTCCGGGCGCAGCGCGACGATCCCTGTGACCGTGCAGAACAAACTGGTGCAGGGTGTCGATCACCTCGTACTCCGTCTGACGTCGGGCAATGCCACACGGCTCAAGCTCAATGACGGCGGAGCAGTCGCCGAACAACCGGTCAAGATCGCGGGCGGGCACAGCCAGTCCGTGAAATTCGACGCCGCTGCCAATGCCAACGGGCAGGCGCAGGTCACAGCGCGGCTCTTCACCGCGGACGGCGCGCCGTACGGCGAGGAGATGACCTTCACGGTGAAGGTCTCGGAAGTCACACCGACGGTGCTCCTGGTGATCGCCGGCGGACTGCTGCTGCTGGTCCTGGCAGGTATCAGGATGTACACCCACCGCAAGCGCACTGTTGCGGGGGGCGGGGTGGAGGGCAACGGCGGTGAACCCGAGCAGCCGAGTGACCCGACGCCGGACACCGGTCCGGAAAGCGGGAACCCATCGGGCCCGGGTGAGAAAGTGGACCGTTGAGCGATGTCGGTCGGGGCCTGTCGGCCAGGGACAATGAGTTGGGGTTTCGATGAACGCGCCGTACGACGGTGACCGCGGCCAGGGCGCGGGCGGAGCTGGGTCTTCCAGCAGTCCGCCGGTGCCACCTGGCTCAGGCCAGGAAGGGGAGGCACCCGACCCCTACCTGCAGCACGCGTACGACCACGATCCGTACCGTGCCCAAGACCTCGCCTCACAGGATCCGGTCGCCGAGGCGCTCTACGACCGAGCCGCACATCCTCCGCCGCCTCCGGGTACGTATCAGGAGCCGCAGGCGCTCTACCAGCAGCCTCCCGCCGCCCAGCACGCCCCCGACCCTCGTATCTGGGCCCAGACGCCGCCACCGGAGCCCGCAGGCCCCTCCAGGCACCTTCCCTACGGCGACAATGCCGCGACCACCCAGTACGTGGGGGTGGACGACCTGGTCACACAGGCTTCCGGCGACCGTGGGGAGCAGGATGCCTTCGCTCACCTCTTCCGCGATCAGGAAGGTTCGGGCCGGCCTCCCGGTACTCCTGCCGAGCCTGAAGCGGCTCCGGCACCCGTGCCGCCGAAGTCCGGCGGCCGGGCCGCCGGGATACTGAAGTCCAGCGCACTGATGGCGGCGGGCACCCTGGTGTCCCGGCTCACCGGCTTCGTCCGCAGCCTGGTGATCACCGCAGCGCTGGGTGCGGCTCTGCTCGGCGACAGCTTCACCATCGCGTACACCCTGCCGACGATGATCTACATCCTGACGGTGGGTGGCGGACTCAACTCGGTCTTCGTTCCTCAGCTCGTCCGGTCCATGAAGGACGACGAGGACGGCGGCGAGGCGTACGCCAACCGGCTGCTGACGCTCGTCATGGTCGCCCTCGGCGTGATCGTCGGGATCGCCGTCTTCGCTGCTCCGTGGCTCATCCACATGATGTCCCCGACCATCGCGAACGATGTCGCGGCGAACAGTGTGGCCGTCACCTTCGCCCGCTACTGCCTGCCGACCATCTTCTTCATGGGCGTCCATGTGGTCATGGGCCAGATCTTGAATGCCCGCGGGAAATTCGGCGCGATGATGTGGACTCCGGTCCTCAACAACATCGTCATGATCGTCACGTTCGGCCTGTTCATCTGGGTCTACGGCTCCTCGGCCGAATCCCGCATGGGCGTGGAGACGATCCCTGCCGAGGGTGTCCGCCTGCTCGGCATCGGTACGCTGCTCGGTCTGGTCGTCCAGGCCCTGGCCATGATCCCGTACCTCCGGGAGGCCGGATTCCGCTTCCGCCCCCGCTTCGACTGGAAGGGGCACGGGCTCGGAAAGACGATCAAGCTCGCCAAGTGGACGGTTCTCTTCGTTCTGGCCAACCAGGCCGGCGTCATCGTCGTCACGCAGCTGGCAACCTCTGCCGGCAAGCTGTCGGGCAAGGACGGCACGGGCTTCCTCGCCTACTCCAACGCCCAGCTGATCTGGGGCATGCCTCAGGCCATCATCACCGTCTCGGTCATGGCGGCCCTGCTGCCCCGCATCTCCCGCGCCGCTCATGACAACGACCCCGGGGCCGTCCGCGACGACATCTCACAGGGTCTGCGCAATTCGGCAGTGGCCATCGTCCCGGTCGCCTTCACCTTCCTCGCACTCGGGCTGCCGATGTGCACCCTGCTCTACGCCTCCAGCGGCACCGAGGCCGCGCGGTCGATGGGCTTCATCCTGATGGCGTTCGGCCTCGGCCTCATCCCGTACTCCGTGCAGTACGTCGTGCTGCGTGGCTTCTACGCGTACGAGGACACCCGCACCCCCTTCTACAACACGGTCATCGTCGCAGCGGTCAATGCCGCGGCCTCCGCTCTCTGCTACGTGATTCTTCCGGCTCAGTGGGCAGTCGTAGGAATGGCAGCCTCCTACGGGCTGGCCTACGCGGTCGGCGTCGGCATCGCCTGGCGACGACTGAGCAACCGGCTCGGCGGCGACCTCGACGGCGCCCGTGTGGTGCGCACCTACGCCCGTCTCTGCCTGGCTGCGATCCCCGCGGCAGTGGTCGGCGGCGGCGTGGGCTTCGCTCTCCTCAAGGCCCTCGGTGACGGAGCCGGCGGGTCGGTGGTGGCACTGGTCTGTGGCAGCGTCGTCCTGCTGGGCGTCTTCTTCGTCGCGGCGAAGAAGATGCGTATCGAAGAGCTCAACGGCATGGTCGGCATGGTCCGGGGACGGCTCGGACGCTGATACATACTCCGGGCCGCACAACCATCGCTGGACACCGCGTGTCGTGCATAGCGCCGGAGTGTGGGCACAATTGGCGTGACTGTGCAGAGCTGGCTGGCATCGCGCAACGGATGGGGAGGCAGGAACGACGGTGGCGGAACGTAGCACGGCTGCTGTCGACGTGGCCGACAACAGCGGCGACGAGCCGCTGACCGCCAAGGCGGACGCGGCCACGACCGACGGGACGGCACAAACCCAGGACGCAGAGGGCACCAGCCCGAAGGATGCGGAGAGCGAGCCCGACAGCTCCGACGCCGTACCGGCGTCGCCCGACCTGCACAGCGGTCACAAACTGGCCCGGCGCTACCGCCTGGAGGAATGCGTCACCCGGCTGGACGGATTCAGCAGCTGGCGTGCTGTCGACGAGAAGCTGCGTCGCGCAGTGGGTGTTCATCTGCTGCCCGCCGACCATCCGCGCGCCCGCTCGGTGCTGGCGGCGGCCCGCTCCTCCGCGCTGCTCGGCGACCCACGCTTCGTCCAGGTCCTGGACGCGGTGGAGGAGGGCGACCTCGTCTACGTCGTCCACGAATGGCTGCCCGATGCCACCGAGCTCACGGCGCTGCTGGCCGCAGGTCCCCTTGAAGCCCACGACGCCTACCAGCTCGTGAGCCAGATCTCCCAGGCCATGGCTGCCGCACATCGCGAAGGGCTCGCGCATCTGCGCCTCACCCCCGGCGCCGTACTGCGCAGCTCGACGGGCCAGTACCGGATCCGCGGTCTGGCCGTGAACGCCGCTCTGCGCGGCATCACCGCTGATCAGCCGCTGCGTACGGACACCGAGGCCATCGGCGCGCTCCTCTATGCCGCACTGACCCGGCGCTGGCCCTACGAGAGCGACGCGTACGGCCTTTCGGGGCTGCCCAAGGACCTGGGCCTGATTCCCCCGGACCAGGTGCGGGCCGGCGTCCACCGAGGTCTGTCCGAACTCGCCATGCGCGCGCTAGCCAACGACGGTGCTACCGCGTCGCGGCAGGAACAGCCGTGCACCACCCCGGACGAACTGGCGAAGGCCGTCGCGGCCATGCCGCGCATCCTTCCCCCGGAACCTGCCTTCACAGCACCGCCCGAGTACCAGCGCACGACCTATCAGCAGGGCACCTATGGGCGCCCGTCAGCAAGGCCCACCTCTGCCACCCAGCCTGTCATCGTCCCGCCGCCTCCTCTCCAGAGCCGCACGGGCAAGGCGCTGAAATGGGCCGTGTCCGCGCTGCTCATCGCGGCTCTGGGCCTGGGTAGCTGGCAGCTGGCAGAAACCGTCCTCGACCGGGGCAACGGCTCCGGGGAGCCTGCGCCGACCCAGACCACCGACGACGGGGGCGACGACAACAACGCCGTCGAACCCAGCAAGCCGGTCACCATCACGGGCGCCCAGGACTACGACCCGCTCGGCGCGGACGGCTCCGAGAAGCCCGCCTCGATAAAGAACGTCTACGACGGGGACACGAACTCCTACTGGAACACGGACGGCTATTACAGCGCCGACTTCGGACGCCTCAAGGAAGGCGTCGGAGTCGTTCTCGACCTCGGCAAGGTCCAGCAGGTGGGGAACGTCGAGGTGTCCTTCCTCGGCAGTACTTCCGTCGAGCTGAGGTCCACCGAGGACTCGTCCTTCCCTCAGCTGCCAGGCGGTTTCACCAAGGTCGCGAACGGATCCGGAACAAAGGTGTCCCTCAAGCCCGACAAGCCGGTGCAGGCACGGTACCTTCTGGTCTGGCTGACCAAACTGCCTTTGAGTGACGACGGGAACTACAGAGGCAAGATCTCGGATATCAAGGTCACCAGCTGACGGCACCAGGGGAGGGGGCTCACCGTTGGACGACGCCAGATTCGCCGACATCAGCGACCAGGACCTCCTGGCCCAGCACGTCGCAGGCGACCCTGACACCTTCGGTGAGCTCGTGCGGCGACACCGTGACCGCCTCTGGGCTGTGGCACTGCGAACACTCGGCGACCGCGAGGAGGCTGCCGACGCTGTGCAGGACGCTCTGGTCTCCGCTTTCCGGGCCGCACACACCTTCCGCGGCCAGTCCGCCGTCACCACGTGGCTGCACCGGATCACCGTCAATGCCTGCCTCGACCGTGCCCGCAAAACTGCCTCACGGAGGACCGCGCCGGTCGACGACACCGAGCGGCTCGATCAGCTCATGGAGCCTCACGAATCAGCCGAGGCTCCCGCCGAGCGACAGGATCTGCACCGCGAACTTCTGGCCGCGCTCGCCACCCTGCCCGCCGAACAGCGCGCCGCCCTCGTCCTCGTGGACATGCAGGCCTACCCCGTTGCCGAAGCAGCCCGCATCCTCGACGTACCGACCGGCACTGTGAAAAGCCGTTGTGCGCGGGGCCGGGCGAGACTGCTCCCCTTGCTGACCCACCTACGCAGCAACAGAGGGGACGGTAAGGGCCCCATGGAGAGGAACCGGACGCAGGGGCCATCCGTCCCACCGGCGTCAGGACCAAGAGACGCAGGCGACGGCGATCCTGCTGGCGTAAAGGGTGGAGGTGGGCTCGCATGACATCGACAGCCGACACGGCTCAGCACCCGGACGCCTCGGAGATCGCCGACCTCACCGAAGGGCTCCTCCCGCCTTCCCGTGAGGCAGCACTCCGCCGCCACCTCGATGGTTGCGAAGAGTGCGCGGACATTCACGCCTCGCTGGAGGAGATCCGCTCGCTGCTGGGGGCAGCACTGCCTCTTCCTGAGCGCATGCCCGAAGACGTCACCCGCCGAATCGACGCGGCCCTGGCATCGGAAGCAGCGTCTGCCGCCACGGCAGCGGCCGCAGCAATTCCTGTTTCACGTGAAACATACGATCTGCCAACGGAAGGCGCGGCCGCACCTCGGCCCGCCGGCCGTCCCCGCGGCGCCACCGGCCCCGGCCGAGGCCCAGCCCGCCGCCGACGTCGCACGGTGATCCTTGGCGCCGCCTTCGGTGCGGCCGCCGTCGGCGTGAGCGTCTTCCTGCTCCAGTCCCTCCAGCCGTCTCAAGATTCGGCAGGGTCGATGGCCGACCACCGCGTCAGCGCCGCGGAGAAGAGCCAGGGGGACTTTTCGGAAGGCACGCTGGAGGGCCGCGTCCATGAGCTTCTGAACGAGACAAGGGCATCCGAGACTCCAGGCAATGCCCCGGGCAAGCCATCCCTGGACACCAAGTCGTCCCCGGGAGACCTGTCCCCCGGCGCCGCGACCCCCGGCACTCGCATGCGCGCGCCGATCGTGGATGTTCCTACCTGCGTCCAGCAGGGCACCGGCCGGGACGCACCAGCCCTGGCCGTGGAAGAGGGCAGCTACGAAGGGACAGCCGCCTTCCTTGTCGTGCTGCCCCATGCGACCGACTCGAGCCGTGTCCAGGCCTATGTCGTCGGCGCAGCCTGCGTGGATTCCATGCCCGCGACAAAGGGGCAGCTGCTGCTCACGCACTCCTACACGCGCCCCTGAGGGTCCTGCCGGGAGCCGGACCGGTATTTCGGGAATGCATGCCCCGTAGGATCCGTTGGGTGGGGTGAGAGTCGTGGAACCGACCCCAGTAGGCAGTAGGCAGTCTGTAGAGACGAGGAAGAACCCGTGAGCGACGTCCGTAATGTGATCATCATCGGCTCTGGGCCGGCTGGTTACACCGCCGCCCTGTACACCGCTCGCGCGTCGCTGAAGCCGCTGGTGTTCGAGGGAGCTGTCACCGCCGGCGGTGCGCTGATGAACACCACCGACGTGGAGAACTTCCCGGGCTTCCAGGACGGAATCATGGGCCCTGAGCTCATGGACAACATGCGCGCCCAGGCGGAGCGCTTCGGCGCCGAGCTTATTCCCGACGATGTGGTCTCGGTCGACCTCTCCGGAGAGATCAAGACCGTCACGGACACCGCAGGCACCGTGCACCGCGCCAAGGCCGTCATCGTCACCACGGGATCTCAGCACCGCAAGCTCGGCTTGCCCAACGAGGACGCGCTTTCCGGACGCGGTGTCTCCTGGTGTGCAACCTGTGACGGCTTCTTCTTCAAGGACCAGGACATCGCCGTAATCGGTGGCGGCGACACGGCCATGGAAGAGGCGACCTTCCTCTCACGGTTCGCCAAGTCCGTCACGATCGTCCACCGCCGCGACTCCCTGCGAGCCTCCAAGGCCATGCAGGACCGCGCCTTTGCCGACCCGAAGATCAAGTTCGCATGGGACAGCGAGGTGGCCACGGTCCACGGAGACCAGAAGCTCTCCAGCCTCACCCTGCGCAACACCAAGACCGGTGAGACCTCCGAGCTCCCGGTGACGGGCCTGTTCATCGCTGTCGGCCATGACCCCCGCACGGAGCTCTTCAAGGGGCAGCTCGACCTCGATGACGAGGGCTACCTCAAGGTCGAAGCCCCCTCGACGCGCACCAACCTGAAGGGTGTCTTCGGCGCCGGTGACGTCGTCGACCACACCTACCGACAGGCCATCACAGCCGCCGGGACCGGCTGCTCCGCAGCCCTCGACGCGGAGCGCTTCCTGGCCGCACTCTCCGACGAGCAGCTCGCCGAGCCGGAGAAGACCCCGGCAGTCTGACTGCTTCCCCCGATCCCACACCCCGCGAAGTTAAGGAGGCCGCCGTGGCCGGCGCCCTGAAGAACGTAACCGACGACTCCTTCGATGAGGATGTCCTGAAGAACGACAAGCCCGTGCTGGTGGACTTCTGGGCCGCCTGGTGCGGCCCGTGCCGCCAGATCGCGCCTTCGCTGGAGGCCATCGCGGCTGAGCACGGCGACCAGATCGAGATCGTCAAGCTCAACATCGACGAGAACCCGGCCACCGCGGCAAAGTACGGCGTGATGTCGATCCCGACGCTGAACGTGTACCAGGGTGGCGAGGTCGCCAAGACCATCGTCGGCGCCAAGCCGAAGGCCGCGATTCTCCGCGACCTCGAAAACTTCATCGTCCAGAAGTAGCGGCTGACTGTTTCACGTGAAACGGGCCCTCCCGACCGGGTGGGCCCGTTTTGCATGTTCCTCAACCACCGGCACGGTAATCAGAGGGGCCGCAGCGCCGGCTCCTTCTGTACGGCACCCAGCAGTCGGTCCAATGCCAGCTCGACGTCTTCCTTCCAGGAGAGCGTCGAACGCAGCTCGAGCCTCAGACGCGGATGCGCGGGGTGAGGGCGCACCGTTTTGAAGCCGACGGCGAGCAAGTGATCCGCCGGCAGCACACACGCCGGTTCCTTCCACCGGGCGTCACCAAAAGCCTCGATCGCCTTGAAGCCGCGTCGCAGCAAGTCCTTGGCAACTGTCTGCACCATCACTCGGCCGAGTCCCTGCCCTTGGAAGCCCGGCACGATCAATGCGGTCATCAGTTGCACGGCATCGGGGGACACAGGGCTGGTGGGAAAAGCCGTGGAACGGGGAACATATGCTGGCGGTGCGTAGAGCACGAAGCCGGCCGCGACATCGTCGACGTAGACGACCCGTCCGCAGGAGCCCCACTCCAGCAGCACGGCGGAGATCCAGGCTTCCTTCTCGAGTTCGGGTCTGCCGGCCTTTACCGCGGCTTCCCCGCTGACCGGATCAAGCTCCCAGAAGACGCACGAGCGGCAACGCCTGGGGAGATCCGGAAGGTTGTCCAGTGTGAGCGGTACGAGCCGACGCCCCATGTAGGCGGTTCCTCACTTCCTTCGCCCGCCGCATCACGTGCGGCTGCCAGCGCACTCCGTTCTCGGAACAGGCTGCCGACGAACCCCCCGACAGCGCCTAGCCCCAACCCGACTGTCACCAGGTGGCTGCGATTCACTGATCGCACGGCCCCCGCCTCCTCTGAGGTGGATCACGGTGGTGGATACGCCATACCAGAACGCATCGTATCCACCCAGACGTGATGGGGATACCGAGAGACGGCAAAGGGCGGGCCGAGTTCTGGAGAAC
>NZ_JBHWZS010000165.1:0-18693 GCF_042728155.1 Streptomyces sp. NPDC060209 | reverse complement strand
GCCAACAGCGGCACAGTGAGGCTCTGCGCACAGGCCAACCGCAAGACGCCTCCGGCCGCTTGACCCGCTGCACGTGCCGACCTCACGGCGGAGGCGGCCGCTTCGATCGCTCGCCTGGCATCCGCGACGGCGGCACGACCTGCGGGAGTCAGCTTGACCCCCCGGGGCTCGCGGCGAAGCAGGAGCGTTCGGGTCTCGCGTTCCAACGAAGCGAGCTGATGAGAGACAGCGGGTTGCGACGAATGCAGCAGCAGTGCGGCCTGCGTGATCGATCCAGAGTCCGCGACCGCGACAAGGCACTCCAGTGCCCGAAGAGAAGCCATCCAAAAAACTTATCGCAGACCTTCGAACCATGAGTGCAGCGAAGGGAAGCTCTCCGGATCCCTTGTTGCTCTCATCCACGACACCTTCTCGCTCAAGTCAGGCGAGGGGGCTCACACAGAGCGAAGGAGAGGTTCATGGCACAGGTGTTCGTCACCGGCGGTTCAGGCTTCATCGGCCAGGTGCTGGTACGTCGGCTCCTCACCGAGGGGCACTCGGTGCGTGTTCTGGTGCGAAGTGGCACATCGGCCGCAAGGGTCTCGGCGCTGGGCGCGGAGCCGGTGCGGGGCGAGTTGACCGACCCGACCACGTGGCGGAACGATCTGACGGGCAGTGATGTGGTGTTCCACCTCGCTGCCGAGACGGATATCGCCGCTGATCGGGAGCGTCATGAGCTTGTGACGGTTCGTGGCACCCAGGCAGCCGTCGATGCGGCCCGCTACGCGCAGGTTCCACGGTTCGTCCACTGCGGGAGCGAAGCCGCGCTCCTCGCCGGTGCCCCGCTCGTGGACGTCGACGAGACCGCGCCGCTGCGGCCCGACTCGGAAGCCGCTTACAGCGCGGTGAAGGCCGTGGCCGAGAAGATCGTGCTCGACGCGGCTGCCCCGGACTTCGCCACGGTATCGATTCGCCCGAGGTTCGTCTGGGGTCCCGACAGCTTCCTCGTCGAAGGCTTGGCTGCGGCGGCGAAGGCGGGGCAGTTCGCTTGGATCGGCGGAGGCCGGCACACAACCGACATCACCTTCGTCGAGAACGCTGTCGAGGGGCTCATGCTCGGGTGGCAGCGCGGCCGATCAGGTCAGGCCTACTTCGTCACCGACCGGCACCGCGTCACCCTGCGC
Organism: Streptomyces sp. NPDC060209; assembly: GCF_042728155.1. Taxonomy (NCBI): domain Bacteria; kingdom Bacillati; phylum Actinomycetota; class Actinomycetes; order Kitasatosporales; family Streptomycetaceae; genus Streptomyces; species Streptomyces sp. NPDC060209. The sequence continues at coordinate 17,530 of NZ_JBHWZS010000165.1, read as the reverse complement.
GAGTTCCTGGAGACCCAGTTCGAGATCTATGGCGTCGATGTCCCGATCCCCGACCTGGACGCCGAGACCGCCGCCCGAGAGATCCCCGTTCCCGCTCGATGGTTCCTCGGGCAGCAGTGCACCCTGCGGACGGACAAAGCGGTAGCCGAGCTCGGATACGAGCCCATTGTTTCGCACGCTGCCGGTCTGGACGTCCTCAGAATCTCGGTGGCCGCCGGCCGCGCATGAAGCGCCATCCACGTTCAACCGGCATACGTCGACGTTCAACTGAGGAAGGACACAAAATGAAGATCGTCACGATCGGAAGAGGAATGATCGGCGCCGGACTGGCCGGCCTGTGGAGGGCCGCGGGCCACGAGGTCGAAGAGCTCGGCCGTGAGGGCGGGGATGCCTCGGACGCGGACGCCGTCCTGGTTGCAGTACCCGGCGCAAAGATCTCGGAAGCCCTGAGCAAGGTGACAGGGCTCGAGGGGAAGATCGCGATCGACGCGACCAACATCATGCCTGCACGTCATGGCAACTTTCCGTCATACGCCGAGGAGGTGAAGTCCTTCACCCACGCCCCGGTGGCCAAGAGCTTCAACATGAACTTCGGAGCCCTGTACGGCGAAGTGCGCAAGCAGCGAGTGCGGCCGAGCAACTGGTACGTCGCTGACGAGGGAGCCCTCGACGTCACCGAGCGTCTCATCCGCGACGCCGGCTACGACCCGGTGCGCGTCGGAGACCTCTCACGAGCCCGCGACTTCGAAAATGCGGTCTGGCTGCTCATGGGCATCCAGCCGGTCGGCGGCCTGTTTTACCGGTTTGCCGTTCCCGGCGAACTCTGAACGAAGCGCTTGGACATGCCATTCTGCCCGCAGGACAGGCGTCCACCAGCGGAGTTCCCGCACGCCATGCGGACGTTCAGCCCGATGAATCCCCGGCGAGGCGCATCCATCGTCGCGAATACACCTGTGTGCGTTCCCGCCTTCGGCTGACCATGCGACGCGCGCCCCAAGACCGAGAAGTAGTAGTGCTCTTTGTGCGTTCCCTCGATCGGGCATCCCCGCCAGGGAGCGGTCCAATGTCTGGAGATTTCCGTGTTCGAAGCAATAAATTGGCCGGAGGACTTGACCCCTAGTCGCTCCCCGATCCACTTCACCAACGAACTCGAGGTCGAAGCCTCTCCTGAAACGATCTGGTCCCTGCTCGTGGACCCCCGAACCTGGCCCACCTTCTACCCGGGCGTCGAACATGTCGAGCTGCTTGACGGTCATGACTCGCTGCGGCTCGGAACTCGATTCGAAACCAACCTGGCCGGCCAGGATGTCTTCGCATCCGTACAGGAATTCCAACCTGTGACGCGTATCGCCTGGGGTGGTTACCCCACGACGTCGGCAACATCCAGGGCTTACCACGCGTGGATCATCACGCCCACGCCGAAGGGGAGCCACCTCTGGACCGAAGAGACGATGCAGGGTCCGCTCTGGATCGAATTGGCGAAGCAGGACCCTGAAGTCTTTTGGCGCACGCACGAGAACCTTCTCGCGGCGCTCGCCAAGGTAGCGGCCGATCGTGAACATCGCGCCGGTCAACTCGCGGGTACAGCGGACGACTGAAGGCCGGAGCCAGTGACCAAGTCCCCGAAGCAGATTGGACTCAGCCCGGTGAACGGACCTTTGTATCCAGACTCCTCAGCCGGCAGTTGGTGCATTGAGGCGTTCTCCCCAAACGCCCGGAAGGGAATAATAGCCAATGTATGACAAGGTGAATTGGCCCGATCGGTATGACCCGAAGTTGTCAGCTCTCTACGCGCTCAACGATATCGACGTGAAGGCGCCGCCTGAAGTGGTCTGGAAGCTGCTCGTCGATGCCGAGAACTGGTCGAGCTACTTCCCGCCAGAAGATCACGTCAAGATCCTGAGCGCTGAGTCGGTACTGGTGCTCGGAACCAAGTACAGCCGGGTGACGGTTGGATTCCCAATGACTCTCAGCGTGACGGAGTACGAGCCCTTCACCAGGCTCTCGTGGGAGACGACAGTCGACGGCGACGAAACCGGTTCGAGCGCGTACCACGGCTGGGTAATCACACCCACGGACAATGGTTGTCACGTACTGACCGAGGAAACGCAGCAGGGCCCCTTCTTCCTCGAGGAGCTCGGGCGTAAGCATCCCGGGGCGCTCTACCACTATCACCAGGACTGGGTCGAACGCCTCGCCCGTGCCGCAGAGGAGGAAGTGGCGAAGCGTGCGGCCTGACCCGCACAAATGCATGAGCGAGGGGGACGCCCCGAACACCGAGGGTCCACCGACCCCTTGGACGTCTCATCTCACCGCTAACCGTGCACGAGCTCGTTAGGGAGGGCATGCCTGGTCAGGGGTCCCAATACGCCGCCGTGTGCCGCGGTCCCGCCGGCCACGGAGGCGGAGGAAGTGACCGGCGCGGTGGACGGCACAGACCAGGTCGTCGGCAGTGGAACACCGGCCTGACGGTTCCCAGGACCGCCTTGAGGTGGTGGGAGAGGACCCCGCGCGCCGGGTCACCGCGTCCCCGGCCTCCCCCGCCCTGTGACTGCAGTTGGACGTCGGCCGCGGTCCATCAGTGCGGCATCTCGTCCAGAGCCGTGGCGATCGTGGTGATCTGCACAGGCTCGATCGCCATCAGGACGACGGTCCCTTCGTGCACATCGACTTCGGCCACCGGGCGGAAGCCCCCGGCGGTGTAGCGCTCCTGAGCGTCGGTGTCCTCGACGGCCGGGGCCGTCATGATGCGGCGGCAGGACGGATCAGCGGCGAAGAGCACGGCGACCAAGGATTCGAGCAGCGCGCTGGTGTTCGGGGCGTCGACGAATGACGGGGGCCGCGGTGCGGCGATGACGAGCTCGAGCAGCAGATCGTGTGCGCCGACCGGGTAACAGCCTCGTAGAGGGTGATTCAGCACCCGATGGATCGTCACACGGGCTGCCGACGCCCCGTCGTGGCCGGTGCTCGCGTGGTACGCGCGGGCTGCACCGGCCGGGGCCGCGCCGAACGGGACCGCCCCGGCGACCGGCCCGGCCCCGGTGAGGCGCAGCGACCAGTCGTCGATGTGGCTGGGGAGCGAAGGTACAGACAGCGGGAGGTGACCGACAGTGGTGAGCGGCATGGGCGGCGACCCTTCGTGGTGGGGGGGGCCGGCGTGCGACTGGTGGTCGAGCGGGACGGCTCGCACCGGGGAAACGCCCGCCCGTCCCTCGGTCGGGGAGGACGGGCGGGCCGTGGCCCGGGAGGAGACGTCCGGGCCGGTCGGTGGGTACGGCTCGGCCGGTGGGTCAGTCGGCGGTCGGCTCGGTCTGCCGGGTCACGATGTCCCGTACCCGGCCCTTGACCAGTTTGCCGCTCGCATTGCGGGGCAGTTCGGTGGCGATGACCACGCGGGTGGGGAGCTTGTAACGCGCGAGCCGGCCGGAGCCGAAGTCGCGTACCTCCTGGAGCGTCGGCTCGGTATCCGGATCGCAGGTGAGTACAGCGACGACGGTCTCGCCCCACTTGGGGTCGGGGACACCGACCACCGCCACTTCGTGGACGCCTGGGAGGGCGCTCAGCACCCTCTCGACCTCGGCGGGATAGATGTTCTCCCCGCCGCTGATGATCATGTCCTTGAGTCGGTCGACGACGTAGTAGTGGCCGTCCTGGTCGCAGTACCCGACGTCACCGCTGTGGAACCAGCCCGCGTCGTCGAACGCCTCCTCGGTCGCCTGCTGGTTGTTCCAGTAGCCGGCGACGACGTTGGGGCCGCGCACGCAGATCTCGCCGCGCACGTCCGGCTCGTCGATGATGCCGCCCCGGCCCGGGACCATCAGACAGACCTCGGTGTACGGCATGGGCATCCCGGCCGAGCCCGTCTTCTCCAAGGTGAGCGCCGCCGGCAGATAGGTGGCGAACGGTGCCGTCTCGGTCAGACCCCAGGCCTGTTGCAGCAGCACCCCGTGCGAGTCCGCGTAGTCCCGGATGAGTTGCGGAGGTACCGCTGCGCCTGCCACGATCACCGCGCGCAGCGCGGACAGATCAGCCTCTCGGAACCCTGGTGCGCGGGTGAGCGCGGCGAACATCGCGGGGACCGCGAAGATGCTGGTGACTCGGTGCTCCACCAGATCGGCGAGGCACTGCTCGGGGTCGAAGGAGCGCCGTACGACCACGACGCCGCCACGGGTCAGCGTTCGCAGCGTGAGGGCGTTGAGCCCGCCGATGTGGAAGAGCGGGGCGACGGCCAGGTTCACGTCGTCGGGGCGGGTGTCGACCACGGTGTCGACGTTGACCGCGTTCCACCACAGATTGCCGTGGGTCAGCATGACCCCCTTGGGGCGGCCGGTGGTCCCTGAGGTGTACATCAGCGCGGCCAGGTCGTCCTCCCCCACCGGCACTGCGGTGTGCGGCTTCGCGTCGGTGGACAGCACCTCCGACAACAGGGTCCACACCGCGGGCGGTGCGGGGGCCGCGGGGCATGACGGGTCGTTGTCGACGAGCACGGGCCGGCGGACCGGGATCTCGGAAAGGATCGATTCGGCCAACGCCCGGTGGCTCTCCTCGGCGATCAGCGTGTGCGTGCCCGAGTCGGTGAGGATGTGCCGCACCTCATCCGCGGCCAGCCGGTGGTTGACGGGCACGAAGACCGCGCCGAGGTGGCCGGCGGCCAGCATGGCCTCGAGCAGAGTGGCGCTGTTGAGACCCAGGTACGCCACCCGGTCGCCGCGCCGCAGGCCGTGGGCGGCGAGCCCCGCAGCAAGCCTGGTCGTGGTCTCGGCGAGCGCACCCGCCGTGATGGTCCGGTCCTCGTAGACGAGGGCAGGGGCGACTGAGTCGTACCGTGCTCTGCGCTGCACAGCGGCAGCAGGACTGATGTCGACCATGACCCGAGCGGCTCCTTCGGTGGCTGTCGGCGGATAGTGGTGAGGGAGGGAGTGGGCGGCTGCCGGTCAGAGACCTTCGCCGCCGGCCGCGCTGCGGAAGCCGCGCACGGCGATGCCGCCGTCCACGGGAACCACGGCGCCTGTGATGTTGCCGCTGTTGCGGCGGGAGGCCAGCAGGACGTACGTCCCGGTGAAGTCCTCCGGTTCCACGCTCGCCTCGTACAGCGGCACGTGCGGACGCACGCCCGCGGCCTCGGCACGGGCGAAGGAATCCTCGATCCTGCGCTCGTCGAGGTTGAGACTCTCCGGGCCGCGCAGCTGCGTGCGCATGCCGCCGCAGGCGACACCGTTGACGCGGACCTTGGGTGCGAGCTCGTATGCGAACTCCCGTACCAGACCGAGGCAGGCGTGCTTGCTGGCCGTGTAGACGGGACCGCCGCCATTGGTGTGGAAGGAGGAATTCGACAGGGTCATGATGATGCTGCCTCGGGTCGCGACCAGCTCGCGCCAGGCCGCCTCCACGGCGAGCAGATAGCCCTTGACGTTGACGGCGAAGATCTCGTCGAACGCCTCGGCCAGCTGCTCGCCCGTCAGCCGGGTGACGCTGCGGTGGTAGTCCCAGATCCCGGCGTTGGGCACCAGGACGTCGAGCTTTCCGAACCGCCCGACGGCCGCGGCGACGGCCGCGTGCAGGTCCTGCGTCGAGCGTACGTCACCGGTGATGGCGAGTACCCGCTCCGCGTGCTCGCCCGCGGCCTCGACCAAGGCGGCCAGCTGCTCGGCGTCCCGGTCGAGCACCGCGACCCGGGCGCCCTCGGCGAGGTACCGCAGGGTGATGGCCCGACCGAGGCCGCCGGCGCCGCCGGTGATGAGGGCGACGTCGCCGTCGAGCCAGCGGCCGGCCGGTTCCGGTGCGGCGCTCTGTGCCGGGGTGGTGGTCTGTGCGGGGGTGGCCACGGCTCAGCGCTCCTGGAGGAAGTCGGTGACGAGACGCTCGAACTCGGCCTGCCGCTCCAGCTGAACCCAGTGGCCGCAGCCGCCGAACACATGGAGTTGGACGTCGCGGATCTGCTTGAGCATGAGCTGGGCGCCATCGAGCGTGATAGTGCGGTCGTCACGCCCCCAGAGCAGGAGCGTCGATGCCTTGATCCGGTGCGCGTCGCGCCACAGCGGGTCCATGCCGTGCCGCTTGCCGAAGGCGGCGTTGTAGCGGTGGTAGAACTCGATGTGGCTCGGGTCGAGAGAGGCCTCGTAGCGGGCCTGGACGGTGTCCTCCCAGCGCTTGGGCTCGGCCGTCATGACACGGATGAAGTCCCGCATCTTCTTCACGGTGGGACCCTCACCGTTGTAGTAGCGGAACATCGCCTTCTGGCCCTCGGTGGGCGTCGGGCCGAACGGCAGCCAGCCACCGCCGGGTGCCATCAGGACCAGCTTCTCGACACGGGTGGGTGCCGCAAGAGCGGTGGCGATCGCGGCCGCACCGCCGAGGCTGTTGCCCAGCAGATGGAACCTCTCGATACCGAGGGCGTCGAGGGTCTGCAGGAGCACGTCCACGGTGATCTCGGTGATGGAACGGGCATCCAGGTCTTCCTCGGACGGCCGGTAGCTGCCGCCGAAGCCCGGCTGGTCGGGCAGCACGACCCTGTGGTGCGGGGTGAGCGCGGCGAGGTTCTGCCGGTAGTTGGCGAGACCGCTGGCGCCCGGGCCGCCGCCGTGCAGCATCACCAGGACGGGGCCCTGGCCGGCTTCGCTGACCGAGATCGGGCCCAGGGAGGTCTGGACGGTGTGTTCGGTGATCTCGGGATCTACGGCGTCGTGTGCACGGACGGACGTCACGGGAACTCCACGGGGGTGCGGGGGCGGGCGGGGTGGGCCTGCCTGGTGGTACGGGGGTGGGGACCGGGGGAAGCGGTCAGAGGAACGTGCTGATGTTCTTGGCGAGCAGCACGTTCTGGTCGAGCAGGATGTGGCGGCGGGCGATTCGCAGCGCCCCGTCCTCGCCGCGGCGCAGCAGGTCGGTGCGGCCGCCGGCGTACACGTCGACCTCGCGTTCCAGCCGGTTGCGGTAGACGAGGAAGTCGGACTCGGCCACGTACGTACCGGGTTCGTCACCGGGGCGTACGGCGATATTGGTGATCAGGTGCCGGGTGCGCGACGGCGGGTCCTCGGCCCAGGCCATTCCGGAGTCGAAGCGCCGGATGCGCCAGGCGAGGCTGTCCCTGGTCTCGTCGAAGATGGCGACTTCGCCGGGGACGCCGTCGGCGAGCGACTGCTGGCGCCGCAGCCGGTTGCTGCGTACCGGAGCCCAGTAGTGCAGGTCGTCGGCGAGCAGCTCCAGCCAGTCGGCGTAACGGTGCTGGTCGAGCAGGTGGGCTTCCAGCGTGTAGAAGCGCTGCACCTCGAAGTGGAGCAGCATGTCGTCCAGCGCCGCACCACCGGTGGGGGTGGCGGCGGAGTCCTGGGTGTGGATGCTCATGGATCCTCCTTGCGGGCCGCGCTGCGTCGGTTATCCCATCGCACGGCGGCGGGTGCGGGGAGCAGGTGTGCCGGTCCGTGGCACGGGTCCGGCAGGGACTGTGGCCGGCCTGCCGGACGGCGAGGGACGGGGCGTTGCCGGGTCAGCCGCGCAGCAGGGCGCGCAGCTCCACGGACTCGTCGGCGAGCCGTTCCGGGCTGACGGCGACGGCGCGGGCGATCAGCCGCTGGGCGGCCTTGATGTCCTTGGGCCGGTCGATCGCAGCGGCGGCGACCACCCGTCCCTCTCTCAGTCCGAACACGGTGAACGCCCCGGACCGCGCGTCTCCGCGGCGTACCGTCCCTTCGGCGTCGGCCATCGATCCGACGGCTTCCAGGCGACTGCCGTACCGGTCGGACCAGAACCACGAGGCCGGTTCGGCGGGCGTGTCCGTGCCGAGCAGTCCGGCGGCCGCGGCACGGCCGCCGTGCTGGGCGGCGTCCCAGTGCTCGTGGCGCACCGGGTGGTCCGCCCGACGGGCCACGTCCCCGACCGCCCAGACCCGCGGATGCGAGGTGCGCTGCCCGGCATCCACGACGACGCCGTTGTCGACGGTGAGCCCCGCGGCCTCGGCCAGCGAGGTGTCCGGCCGGATCCCTATGCCCACCACGACCGTGTCGACGGTGACAGGCGAGGAGCGACCGCCGACAGTGACCGTGACCTCGTCGGCACCGGGCGCGCGGTTGATGCGCTCCACGCCGCCCGTGACGACCTCGATGCCTGCGGCGCGGTGCCGGTCGTGCAGCGCACCGGCTATTTCGGGTCCGACGACTGCGGTCAGGGGCACGGGCACCGGATCTATGAGGGTGACCCGGCAGCCCAGCCCGGCCGCGACAGCCGCGGTCTCGGCGCCGATCAGCCCGGCACCGACGACGGCGATCCGGGCCCCCGGGGTCAGCCGGGAGCGCAGGAGTTCGGCCTCGGCCCACGTACGCAGAGTGTGCACGGCGGGGTCGTCAGCACCCGGCACCGGCAGGGTCCGGGCGGTCCCGCCGGTGGCGAGAACGATCCGGTCGGCCGTCAGTTCGGTGCCGTCGGCCAGCTCCAGTACTCCGTCGTCCGGGCGCAGCGCCGTCACGGTGGTTCCGGGCCGCAGCTCGATGCGCTGCTTCTCGTACCAGTCGGCCGGGCGCAGTGCCACATCGTCGCGGACGGTGGCCTTGCCGAGCAGTACGTCCTTGCTGAGCGGCGGACGGTCGTACGGCACGCCCTCCTCGTCGCTCAGCAGCACGATCTCGCCGTCATAGCCGCCGGAACGCAGCGCGTCGCAGGCGGACACCGCGGAGATACCCGCGCCCACCAGGGCGATCCTCTTCATGCGGTGTGCTCCTGACCGGGGTACAGCCAGATCCCGCCCTCGCGGACCTCGACCTTGTGGGTGCGGGCGGCGAGCGTGGCGGGCATGCACTGCGGCTCGCCCGACGTGAGGCAGAAGCGCGCGCTGTGCAGCGGGCATTCGACCTGGCCGTCCTCGATCCAGCCGTCGGCGAGCGATGCCTGGCCGTGCGAGCACGTGTCGTCGAGTGCGTAGTAGGCGCCGCCGTCGTGGAAGACGGCGATGGCGTCGCTGTGCCCGGTCTCCTCGGCGCCGACCTGGAGGGCCTCGCCCTCCTCGATGTCGCCGACGGCGGCGACCCGGACTGCGTTGTCGGTGGTGTTCATCGTTCTTCAGCTGCCTTCTCGTGCCAGGCCGGAGTGTTCATCAGGTCGCGCCAGCGGGCGTAGAAGCCACGGGCGGCCCCGTCGGAGTACAGGTGTCCGGTGGTGCCGGGGTGGACGCCGTCCTCGGTCCCCATCCCGATGCCCATCTGGTAGTTGAGCGTCATGCCACCGGCCATGAACCCCTGCGCGGTGGCCTGGACCTCGCTCCAGTTCTCGCCGTCGTCCTGCTCGAAGATGCCCGTGGGACCGAAGGTGCGCAGGTTGTACAGCCGCTGGGCGTTCTTGACCTCGTCGGGCATCGACTTGTCGACGAGGGTCCAGGCCCAGACCTCCATCTTGTCCGGCCCCTTGGGGTGCCAGACGCGGATGCTGCCGTTGACCGGCAGATAGGAGAAGTTGGGAAAGACGTTGGCGTGCCCGGTCGTCATCGGACCTTCGACGCGTTCCTTGCCGAGGCGCTCGCGCAGTGCGTCGTAGTCGTAGTGCTGGTGCACGACCCGGTCGTCGAACCGGCTCCTGGGGTGCGTCGGGAAGCCGGCGCCGTGCCCGTTCGCGTCGGTGTACTGGCGGCCCGGGGTCTGCACGATCTCCGCCTTGGGCCCCTTGCCGCTGGGAGACATGACCATCAGAGCGGAGGCGTGCGAGATGTTGACGTGGTACCAGTCGGAGGAGAACTGCTCGGCCGCCAGTTTCCAGTTGCCCTCCAGCACCCACTTGTGGACTCCGCCGATGACCTCGGTGCCCTCCGGGTCGCGGTCGAGCATGGCGTCCATGTACCAGGTCATGCCGCCGAGCGCCTCGGTCAGCGTGGGGGCGTCCGGGTTCCAGGTCGCGAAGATCAGGCCCTTGTACGAGTCCAGCTGCGCGACCTCCGTCAGACCCCAGCGGCTCTCGTCGAAGTCGGCCGGATATCCCTCGCGGTTGGGGACGTTGATCAGCTTGCCGGAGGTGTCGTAGGCCCACCCGTGGTAGCTGCAGGTGAACGCCTTGGCGGCGCCCGCGTCGGCGCGGCAGACCCGCATACCGCGGTGCCGGCAGGCGTTGAGGAAGGCACGGATGCGGCGGTCCTTGCCCATGGTGACGATGACCGGGTCCTCACCCATGTACGTGCTGAAGAAGTCACCGGGCTTCCGGAACTGGGACTCGTGGGCGAGGAACAGCCAGCTGGGCGCGAAGACGCGGCGCAGTTCCTGCTGGTAGAGCCCGTTGTCGCTGAAGATCTCGCGGTCGACGAGACCCTGGTCGATGTCGAAGTACTCGCCCACGTCGACGGAGGGGGCGGCGGTTCGGTTCAGGATGCTCATGCCTTCGCTCCTTCCTGGGCAGCCGGGGCAGGCCTGGGCGGGCGGCGGTGGCCCCACAGGCTGGTGCCGTCGACGCGGGTCGCGGTCCACGGGTCGGCGACGGTGATCGCGCCGTGGCCATATTCGATCTCGAAGCCGGAGGGCGTGATCGCGTAGAAGGAAAGCATCTTGTCGTTGCTGTGCCGGCCGATGGTCAGCGCGATCGGAGCGGCGCCGTCCAGGCAGCGGTCGTAGGCGTGGCCGACGGTGTCGAGGTCGTCGACCTCCAGCATGAAGTGGAACAGCTCGCCCGGCTCGACGTCCTTGCGCGGCTTGCGCTCGGGCTCGATGACGAGTCCGGCGAAGGCCAGCGAGTGGTGGCGTGCGTTGGTGTGCAGGAACGCGATGCGCTTGCGGCCGAGGTCGCAGAAGTCGGAAAGCTTGAAGCCCAGCAGCTCCGTGTAGAAACGGAGCGTCGCGGCGTAGTCGTCGACCGAGAACACCACGTGGCCCAGGCCCTGTTCACCGGTGACGAACCGGGCGCCGGTCGGCGAGACGAACGGGGTGACGGCGGTGCGGGCGCCGTAGAAGATCTCGACCCGGACGCCGTTGGGGTCCTCGAGGTGGAAGAGGCCGAGAACATCGCGGTCGCGCAGCAACATGTCGTCGGCGTGCGTCACTTCGATTCCGGCAGCTGCCAGTTCCGCCGCGGCCTCCGCCAGTTCGGCGGGGCCGGGCACCTCCCAGCCGACGTAGCCGAACTCCTCGGTGTCCGCCTCGTGCAGGGCGATGCGCCAGGCGCGGTCGTCCGCGCGCAGCCGCAGCCCGTCCTCGGTGGACTGTGCCGACAGGCCGAGCACGTCCTCGGCGAAGGTGCGCCATCGGTCGACGTGCCGGGTGCGGAGTCCGAAGTATCCCAGTCCGCTGAGTTGCATGACGGGCCGTCCCTTCAGGGGCTGGTCGGGGTGTACGGGAGAGGACCGGCCGGGCTGTCGGTCCGTACGAACGTGATCCAGCAGACGACGTCCCTGACTGCGTCGCCATGCGTTGTGCCGTCCTGTGGAACACGTCCGGATCACGCCGTCGCGCGCCCGGAGCGCACCCGGTCCGGGCAGGGGACGGCCTGATCCGGTGCCCGGACGGCCGTGCCGCTTCCCGGCACGACCGCTGGCCGCCACATGCCGGGTCCGGCAACGCTCGGTGGTGCGCACCGCCCGCAGGTGCCTGCCTACGCACGATTCCGAGCCCGCCCCGCCCCGCCCGCAGGTGCCTGCCTACGCACCGATTCCGATGACGCCCCGCCCTGCCCCAGGAGGACCGATGCTCGCCGCCGTCGCCGTACGCCAGGACCCCGCCGATCCGCTCAGCGGCCTGGAACTGCGTGAAGTCCCCGTTCCGGTTGCTCCCCCCGGCTGGGCGGTGGTGCGGGTGGTCGCGGCATCGCTGAACCATCACGACATCTGGACGCTGCGCGGTGTCGGCCACCCCGCTGACCGCCTGCCGATGGTGCTGGGCTGTGACGCGGCCGGGTACGACGAGGACGGCAACGAGGTCGTCATCCACCCGGTGATCGGCGACCCGCAGGCGGGCGGCGGCGACGAGACCCTGGACCCCGGGCGGGCTCTGCTGTCGGAGCGGCACGACGGAGCATTCGCCGAGTACCTGTGCGTACCTCGGCGCAATCTGATTCCCAAGCCGGCCGCGCTGTCCTTCGCGGAGGCGGCCTGTCTGCCGGTGGCCTGGCTGACGGCGTACCGGATGCTGTTCACCCAGGCCCAGGTGCGTCCCGGCGACCGGGTGCTGGTGCAGGGCGCGGGCGGCGGCGTGGCCTCGGCGGCCATCGCACTGGCACGGGCCGCCGGTGCCCGGGTGTACGCGACCAGCAGGTCGAAGGCGAAGTTGGACGCGGCCCTGGAGATGGGGGCGCACGTGGCCGTGCCGACGGGGGAACGGCTCGCCGAGAAGGTCGACGTGGTCGTGGAGACGGTCGGCGAGGCCACCTGGGCCCACTCGCTGCGTGCTCTGCGGGCCGGCGGCACGGTGGTGGTGGCCGGCGCGACCAGCGGGGCCAACCCGCCGGCTGATCTGAACCGCGTCTTCTACCTCCAGCAGCGGGTGCTGGGCTCCACCGGCGGCACCCGCCAGGAGTTCGTGTCACTGCTGCGGTTCATGGAGAGCGCCGGGGTGCGGCCCCGCATCGACCGGGAGCTCCCGCTGACCGGCATCCACGAGGGCTTCCAGGCCATGATCGACGGCGAGGTCACCGGGAAGGTGATCATTCGTCCGTGAGAGGGCCGCGTCGTCGCGGCCTCCTGGCGGTGCCCTGTATGTCCCTCCGTGTGACATACAAGGCACCGCATTCTCCGTTCTGGGCATCCTCCGCTGTTCACGCAACCGAAACAGTCATCTAAAGTGGACGCACGTCCACTGACGTGGTCGCAGGAGAATGTGCGGAGGCGAACATGCTCGACCCCAGCTCGATCACCGATGCCGCAAGCCCGTCGGAGCCCGGTACCCCGCAGGAACAGCAAACCGCGGTGGACAAAGCGTTGACCCTGCTGATGTCGCTGGCCGAGGAAGACCGCGAGGTAGGCGTCAGCGAGCTCGCCCGCCGAACCCAGCTCACCAAGTCGACCGCGTTCCGGCTGCTCGGCATTCTCCAGCGCAACCACGTGGTCGAGCGGGTCGGAAGCAGCTACCGGCTCGGCCCCCAGCTCTTCGACATCGGCCGCCGCGTCTACGGGCCGACGCCACTGATGCTTCAGGACCGGCTGCTGCCGTTTCTCACCGAGTTGTACGTCCTCACCCAGGAGACCGTGCATCTCGCGGTGCTGCACCGCACGGACGTCATGTACGTCAACAAACTGCACGGCCACCGCCGGGCCCGCACCTCCACGCGGATCGGCTCACGGCTGCCCGCGTCCTGCACCGCCGTGGGCAAGGCACTGCTCGCCTTCGACCACGACGCGGCGGAGCTGGCCATCGCGCAGGGGCTGTCCGCGCCGACGGAGCACTCGCTCACCGACCCGGAGGACTTCCGGGCCGAGCTGGCCCGGGTCCGACGTGAGGGGATCGCATACGACCGGGAGGAGATCCTGCCGGGTGTCGCATGCGTGGCGGTACCGGTCATGGGCGCGGCCGGGCGGCCGGTGGCCGCGATCTCGGTCTCCGGCGCCCGGGATCGCTTCGCCCCCGCCCGGGTCGCACCGGAGCTACGACGGATCGCCTTCGAGGCGGCCAGGGAACTGGGTAACCGGACCCGTCCACAGGGCCGCCGCCCGGCACCGGCGGAGCAGACGGCCGCCTGAGGCGCGCACGGTCCGGATTCCCGCGCCCGTCGGAGCCCCGCGGCCGCCCGGGCCGCACGCCTTCCCACGTTCCGGACCGATGCGGTCCGCGCGCCGCCGACGCGATCCACGCCTCCGGTTTTCACCCGCGGGGATCAGCCCTCGGCAGCCGCGCCGCCCTCGCGCCGGGTGGCTCCGTGCGCGCCGCCGGTGCCCGGCTGGACTCGCGGCACGCTCACCACGATGTGCACCACGCTCTCCCCGTCGAGGGCCTCGTACAGGTGCGGGCGGTCGCCCGGGAAGCGTACGAAGTCGCCGGCATCCAGTTCCACGGGACTGTCCTCCGGGCCGACCCTGACCCGGCCGCTGATCACATACAGGTGCTCGAGCGTGCCCACGGGGTGAGGCTCCGAGTGGCCCTCCCCCAGGATCCGCAGCACATAGTTCTCGATGACACCAGATCCGTAGACGTGGTCCAGGCTCCTGATCTCGTAACCGGTCTGTTCCTGCCAGGTGGCTTCCATGCCCCGGCGTACGGTCATGACCTGTTCCCGCTCTGCCACCAGCCGCGTCACGGGCACCTCCAGGGCCGCCGCGACCGCGAACAGCGTCTCCACTGTGGGATTACCGGTGCCCATCTCGACCTTGGAGAGCGTCTGTTTGGCCAGACCGGCCTGGCGGGCGAGTTCGGCCAGTGACAGCCCTCGCTGTTCTCTGAGGATGCGCATATTGCGCGCGACCACGGTGTTTCCTGTTGACACCGCACCACCATAGGTCACTTGAGCCCCGGTGGACCGGGGCGAGCGGGGGATCCGTGCAGTGGGCAAGGGATTCCTGCGGTTGTTCCACGACGCGGCACGGGACTTGGCCGGGCCTTCCGCACCCCGTCTATACCTGAGGTGCCGGGCTGTGCGGGACGTGCCTGGCGGGCTGCCGTGCCGCACCCGCCGGCGCCTCCCCCTCTCCAGGCGCTCCCCCGCAGCTTTTCCGCTCTTCCCTCCGGAGGTACCCGTGACCGCCGTCGTCCCGTCCGCCGTCGCCCAGGCAGCGAAGGCCCTAGCCGAGGCCGCACGCAGCAGCACTCCGTGTCCTCCGGTACGCGATCTGTTCGCCGCCGACGATGTTGCCGCCGCCTACGCCGTCCAGCGCATCAATATCGAACAGCGCCTCGCCGCCGGCCTGCGAGTCGTGGGCCGCAAGATCGGCCTGACCTCACCGGCCGTGCAGCGGCAGCTCGGCGTCGACCGGCCGGACTTCGGGGCACTGCTCTCCGACATGGCGGTCGCCGACGGGGGCACCGTGCCCGCGGGCCGGCTGCTCCAGCCGAAGGTGGAGGCCGAGGTGGCCCTCGTGCTCGGCGCCGATCTGCCGCACGCGCAGTCGACGGTCGCCGATGTGATCCGGGCCGTGGACTTCGCTCTGCCCGCCCTGGAGATCGTCGACAGCCGGGTGACCGATTGGGACATCAGTCTCGTCGACACCATCGCCGACAACGCCTCCTCCGGGCTGTTCGTCCTGGGCGGCGCCCCCATGCCCCTGAGCGCGGTGGACCTGCGCGGGGTCCGGATGACGATGACCCGGGCCGGCGAAAGGGTGTCCGAGGGCAACGGCACGGACTGCCTCGACGGCCCGCTGAACGCAGCCGTTTGGCTCGCCTCCACGCTCGCCGCCATGGGCGATCCGCTACGGGCCGGAGACATCGTCCTCACCGGAGCGCTCGGCCCGATGGCCGTCGCCGCACCCGGTGACACCTTCGAGGCCCGGATCTCGGGTCTCGGTTCCGTACGCGTCGGCTTCGCCGCCGCTGAGCAGGGAGACCCGCGTTGAGCAGCACAGTTTCGGACGGCGGTCGCACCAAGGTCGCCGTGATCGGTTCCGGCAACATCGGCACGGACCTCATGATCAAGGTGCTGCGGCTCTCGGATCGGCTGGAGATGGCCGCGATGGTCGGCATCGACCCCGAGTCGGACGGTCTGGCCCGCGCCCGTCGGCTGAAGGTCGCCACCACCCACGAAGGCGTCAACGGCCTGTTGCAGATGGACGAGTTCGCCGAGGTCGGCATCGTCTTCGACGCCACATCGGCCGGCGCGCACCGCTACAACGACCGGGTGCTGCGGGCCGCCGGACGGACCGTTGTGGACCTCACCCCGGCCGCGATCGGCCCGTACGTAGTCCCGGCGGTGAACCTGGCCGAGCACCTCGGTGCCTCCAACGTCAACATGGTCACCTGCGGCGGACAGGCCACCATCCCGGTCGTCGCTGCGGTCAGCGCGGTCACCCCCGTCCACTACGGAGAGATCGTGGCGTCCATCGCGTCCCGCTCCGCCGGACCGGGAACCCGCGCCAACATCGACGAGTTCACCGAGACCACCTCCTCAGCCATCGAGAAGGTAGGCGGAGCCGCCCGGGGCAAGGCCGTCATCGTGCTCAACCCGGCGGAGCCGCCGCTCATCATGCGCGACACCGTGTACTGCCTCGTCGGCGACTGCGACGATGCCGCTGTGACCGCCTCCGTGGAGGAGATGGTCGCCCGCGTCCAGGCGTACGTACCCGGCTACCGCCTCAAGCAGAAGGTCCAGTTCGACCGGGTCGCCGCCGACGACCCGCTGCGCGGGCTGCTGCCCGCCGGAGCCGGCCGGGACGCAGTGAAGGTCTCCGCCTTCCTGGAGGTGGAGGGCGCCGCCCACTACCTGCCCGCCTACGCCGGAAATCTCGACATCATGACCTCGGCCGCGCTGCGCACCGCGGAGCACATGGCCGCTCACCGCTCCGTAGAGGTGGCATCCCGATGACCGACCCGAACACCCCCGCCACGGCTGCGGAGAAGCAGGATCCGCGCGGACCGCTGTACATCCAGGACGTGACCCTGCGGGACGGCATGCACGCCGTACGCCACCGCTACACCGTCGAGCAGGCGCGCACCATCGCGGCGGCCCTTGACGCGGCAGGCGTCGGCGCGATCGAGATCGCCCACGGCGACGGACTGTCCGGCTCCAGCATCACCTACGGCGTGGGCGCGCACACCGACTGGGAGTGGATCGAGGCCGTCGCGGACGCCGCGAAGCAGGCCGTGCCCACCACGCTGCTGCTCCCCGGCATCGGCACGCTGCACGACCTCAGGCAGGCCCATGCGCTCGGCATCCGCTCGGTGCGGATCGCCACCCACTGCACCGAGGCCGACATCTCCGCCCAGCACATCACCGCAGCCCGCGAACTGGGCATGGACGTCGCGGGCTTCCTGATGATGTCCCACATGGCCGAGCCGGCCGAACTGGCCCGCCAGGCGGGGCTCATGGAGTCCTACGGGGCGCACTGCGTTTACGTCACCGACTCCGGTGGCCGTCTGACCATGGACGGGGTGCGCGACCGTGTGCGCGCCTACCGCGAGGTCCTGGACCCGGCGACCGGGCTCGGTATCCACGCCCATCACAACCTGGCGCTCGGCGTGGCCAACTCCGTTGTCGCGGTGGAGAACGGCGTCACCCGGGTGGACGCCTCCCTGGCCGGCCAGGGTGCGGGTGCGGGCAACGCCCCGCTGGAGGCCTTCATCGCGGTCGCCGATCTGATGGGCTGGGACCACGGCTGCGACCTGTTCCCACTGATGGACGCCGCGGACGATCTCGTACGCCCGCTCCAGGACCGCGAGGTGCGAGTGGACCGCGAGACCCTCACGCTGGGCTACGCCGGGGTGTACTCCAGCTTCCTGCGTCACGCCGAGAACGCAGCGGTTCGCTACGGCCTCGACACCCGGGCGGTGCTCGTGGAGGTCGGCCGCCGCAAGATGGTGGGTGGCCAGGAGGACATGATCACGGACATCGCCCTCGACCTGAGGGCCGCGGCGGAGGCCAAGGCGGCGGGCTGAGCCACCTGGCACGTCACACCCGGCGGAGGCCGGATCCCGGGGCGGGGTGCGGC
>NZ_JBHWZS010000164.1:0-18741 GCF_042728155.1 Streptomyces sp. NPDC060209 | reverse complement strand
GTGCCGGGGCACCGTCCGCCGGGGCGGGTGCGTCACCGTGCCCGCTCATGCGTGCGTCTTCTCCGCCGCTTCGGCCGTCGAGGCGCCGGACGCGATGCCGAACGCGGGGTCGGGCACCTCCTCCGGGCTGATGAGCGTCGAGGAGCGGCCGTCGGTGCCGACGGGGATGTCGCCGTCGATGGTGACGCGGCGGAGCTTGCGCTCGTGGGCGTCGGAGTCGTCCACGCCGTAGTGCTGGGTCGCGCGGTTGTCCCAGATGGCGACGTCGCCGGTCTGCCACTGCCAGCGCACGGTGTTCTCGGGACGCTCGATGTGCGACTGGAACAGGTCGAGGAGCGCGCGGGAGTCGCGACCGGTCAGTCCGCTGATGCGCTGGACGAAGTTGCCGAGCAGCAGCACGCGTTCGCCGGTCTCGGGGTGGACGCGCACCACGGGGTGCTCGGTGAGGAACTTCGTCGAGGTGAACACCTTCCGGTACTGGGCGAGGGCCTCTGGGCGGGCGTCGGGGCGCAGGGCCACGTAGTCGTAGTCGTTGGAGTGGACCGCGCGCAGGCTGTCGGCGAGCACGCGCAGCGGCTCCGGCAGTTCGGCGTACGCGGCGCCCGTGTTGGACCACAGGGTGTTGCCGCCGTACGGCGGGATGACGACGGCACGCAGGATCGAGAAGGCCGGATAGGCGGGCACGAAGGTCACATCCGTGTGCCACTGGTTGGCCCGGCCGCCGTGGTCGGAGTCGATGCCGAGCGAGTAACGGCCGTCGGCGGACGGGACGGTGGGGTGGGCGACCGGCGTACCGAGCAGCCGGCCGAACGCCTCGTGGCTGTCCTCGTCCAGATGGTCCTGGCCCCGGAAGAACACGACCTTGTTGGCCAGCAGCGCGGCCCGAATCTCGGCGACCGTCGCGGCGTCGAGGTCCCCGCCGAGGCGCACCCCGGAGATGACGGCGCCGATCCGGCCGCCGACCTTCTGGACGGTGACGGTGGTTGCGGGGGCGGTGGTTGCTGATGACATGACGGGATTCCCTTCGGGGATTCGGGATCGCCCAAGATCGGTCATTGATTAATCTTGGAGAGGAAGTAATCGGCCGAGCGGTGGGCGCGAGAGGTGTGGAGCGCTGAGGATGTGGCGGAGCCGTGGTGCGGGACGGAGCCTTCGGTCCTACGGGCGGGAGGTTCGCCGGGTCAGACGGCGGTACAGCGGCCCGGACACGCCGTCGGCGTGGTGGTGCGGCCGGCGTGGGCGGGCCGCGCATCGGAAACGGCCGTCGCGAACATGCCCCGGAGACTTCCAGCGCCCCACGGCGGACGTCAAGCACCCGTCCGTCCGTCGAAGCGAGCCCGGCAGTGGTTGAATCGGCGCTCGCACGACGCCCGCACCGCCTCCCGCGGCACCTCGTCAAACTGCATCCGACCTGCGGTTCTTTCCTCGGTGGCGTACAGGGTGCGCACCCTGCCGGCGAACCGGGCGCGATGGCCGGACCGATTTCACGCCGCCGTAATGTTGCGACCGTCCCGCGTCGCAGGACCGAAGGAAGGCCCTCCATGACAGCCGCCCCTCAGATCTCCCGGGCGACCGGCGACGGCCGCCGCGAGACCAACGCCGCCACCGTGCTGCGCACGGTGCTCGACCACGGGCCCGTCGCCCGCCGGACGATCGCCGAGCTCTGCGGCCTCAGCCCGGCCGCCGTCTCGCGGCAGTGCACCGACCTCGTCCGTCTGGGCCTGGTGAGAGAACTGCCCGAACTCGTGGAGAGCAGCGGTGTCGGCAGGCCGCAGATCCCCATCGACCTGCACACCGGCGCGGCCGAGGGGCAGGGCGAAGCGGCGGGTCCGGTGGCGGGCGGCGTCCACATCGGAGTGCCCGCGTCGACGTTCGGCCTCATGGACCTGCGGGGCCGGCTGCTCGCCCGGCGCCACCTTTCGCACGACGGCATCGCTCCCGGGGACATGTCACGACGGATCGTCGACGGAATGCGGGGGTTCCTCGACGACACGGTCCTGGGCCGTCCCCTGCTCGGGGTGGGCGCGGCGCTGGGCGGGTGGGTGGATCCAGGGACGGGGACGGCGGTGCGGCATGACGCGCTGGGCTGGCACCAGCGCCCGCTCGCCGCCGAACTCGCCCGTGGCCTGGGCGGAATCGAGGTGCGGATCGACAACCACGCCCGTGCCATCGCCCAGTCGGAGATCCTCTTCGGCAGGCCCGCGGCCCGACGCAGCCTGGTCCATCTGTTCGTCGGCAACGTGGTCGACGCGGCCCTGGGCATCGCCGGGGTGGTCCATCAGGGGCCCGGGTCCGGCGCGGGCGACGTGGCCCATCTGCCCGTGCCGGACTCCACGACGCCCTGCCCCTGCGGGAGGACCGGATGCCTGGAGGCGACGGCGTCCAACACGGCGATCGCGCTGACCGCCGTGCGCCGCGGCATCGTGCCCGAGCCGGACGTCTTCCTGGTGGTGGACGCGGCGGCGGCGGGGGACCGGCGCGCGGACAGGCTGCTGCGTGAGCGGGCCCGCGCGGTCGGCCGGGCGGCTGCTCTGCTGCTCGACGTCCTCAACCCCGATCTGGTCGTGGTCACCGAACACTCCAGCCTGCTCAACCCGGACTACCTCGAGGAGATCCGCGGTGCCGCGGTCGATCTCTCCCATGTCTGCCGGGATCCCGAACGCATCGTCAGTCCGCATGCCGGGACGGCCACTCTGCCCGTCGCGGCGGGCACGATCCTGCTGAACCCCCTGTTCAGAAGCCCTTTGGCGACCATCGAGCGCTGACTGCGGGGCGGAGGGGCGGGAGACGGGCCGCGTACCAGGATGCGGACAGGGCGGGTTGACCGTCCGGCGGAGCCACTGTCATATTGCTCCCGTGAACCCGGACATACGCCTTGTCTCCCGCAGGCACGTCGACCTCTGTCGACAGGCCAGCGCGGTCTGTGCTGTCCGCGACTGATCCTCACCTTCTCCCCTCAGGCCCGGAACGGGTCCCCCTGACGCCTCACGGGTGGAGCACTGCTCCCGTCCGGTGCCGTCGTCCGGGGTCCCGCCGCTTCCTTCCGGCCTGATCAGCGAACCGGCAACCCCGTCGGGACCGTGCGTCCTTCGAGGCGCACGCTCACACCCTCAATTCGTGCCGCAGCGGAATCAATGCGCGAACGCGCCCCGCTCCACCACCCTCCCTCACCGTCACAGGCAGGCTTCGATGACCGAGCTGTACCCCTCCACGCCCACCGGACCGTCCCGGCGCTCGGCACTGCGCGCCGCGGGCGGCGGCACCCTGCTTCTCGGACTGGGCCTGTCGGGCTGCCGCTCGGCGGTCTCGGAGGCCTCGTCCGACACCCGGAGCCCGGATGCCGCCCCCAAGCGCGGCGGCATCCTCGACGTCGCCGTCAACAACGACTTCACGCCCGGCCTGCTCTTCTCGCAGAGCCAGCAGTCCCTGCAGCACAGGCTGATCTACAACACCCTGACCCGCTACGACGACAGGCTCAGTCCGAAGCCGGAACTGGCCGCCTCCTGGACGTACGCGAAGGACGGGCGCAGCATCACGCTGCGGCTGCGCGACGACGTAACGTTCCACAACGGCCGCAAGTTCACCGCGGACGACGTCGTCTTCGCGGTGAAGAACCTTCAGAACCCGGTACGAGCAGCACAGTTGCGCAGCACCGCAGCCACCGTCACCGGCTTCGAGAAGCGAGGTGACCACGAGCTGGTGCTCAAGCTGGCGCATCCGGTGAACAACCTCTTCGACCTCTTCGAGTTCATGATCATCACCGATCCGGACACGGTCGAGGACGCCGTCGCGGGCAGGAAGCTCATCGGCACCGGCCCGTTCGAGCTCAAGAAGTGGAGTCCCGGCTCCGGTCTGAGCCTGACGCGGTACGACGGCTACTGGCAGCCCGGCCGTCCCTACCTCGACGGAGTCGAACTGCGGGTGATACCCCAGGCCGACGCGCTGATCTCGTCCCTGCGCTCGGGCCAGTCCCAGCTCTCCTTCAACGTGCCCGGCAAGAATCTCGGCACCGTCAAGAGTGACAAGCGGCTCACCGTCACCGACTACGACACGGGCGCCGGAGCCATCTACCTCGGCGTCAACACGACCGTCGCGCCGCTGAACGACCGGACGGTCCGGCACGCCCTCGCCTGGGCCCTCGACCGCGACCGGCTGCTCGCGCAGACCCTCGGCGGCTACGGGCTCGCCTCCGCCGCCCCCTGGCCCAAGTCCTCGCCGGCCTTCACCGAGGCCCACCGCACCCACTACTCCCACGACCCCGGCAAGGCCCGGGAACTGCTCCGGTCCGCCGGTCACACCAAGCTCGAACTGCCCCTGCTCCACCTGGCGCTTCCCAGCGAGACCGCGATCGCCGAGTCCCTCCAGTACGACCTCGAGCAGGTGGGGGTCCACGTCACGCTCCAGCCCACCGACCCGGCCACCGGGCAGAAGAAGCTGATCTCCCAGGACATGCCCGCGCTGTGGACCATGGGACACGGGTTCGCGCAGATCCAGCCCTCCACGCTGGCGGTGAGCGCCTATCCGTTCAACGAGGCCAAGAACACCTCCAGGTACCGGTCGGACGAGTACACCGAGGTGGTGCGGGAGGCATGGACGAAGCCTGAGCCGACCGCGGCGGCGGCCAACGCCCTGCACGAGAAGATCTCCGGCATCCTGCTGGACGAGGCCTTCATCATCGACCTCGTCGTACGGGGCCAGGTCCAGGTCTCCGCCGCCGGACTGCACGGCGTCACACTGAACAAGTTCTCGTATCTCAACCTCGACGACGCCTACCTGGTGTGACATGCGCACCTACCTGCTCCGGAGGCTTCCCTCCGCCTTCCTCGTCCTCCTCGTCGCCTCGTTCCTGATCTTCACCATCCTGCGGCTCGTCCCCGGTGACCCCGCCACGACCCTCGCGGGACCCGACGCCGACGCGGCCACCGTCGCCGCGATCCGGGACCGGCTCGGCCTCGACGCGCCGCTCCTCACGCAGTACACGCACTGGATCGGCTCGCTGGTGACGGGCGACCTCGGCCCCTCGTACGCGATCGGCGGACAGACGTCCGACCTGATCCGGGACGGGCTCGGCGCCACGGTCGAACTCACTCTGGCCGCTCTGCTGTTCGTGGTCCTTCTCGGTACAGCCTTCGGCGTACTGGGCGCCACCTCCCGAAGCCGCTGGATCCGGTCGGCGATCCGGGTGACCACGACCGCCGCCCTCGCCGTGCCGCCCTTCATCAGCGGCGTCGTGCTCGTGCTGCTCTTCGCCGTGATCCTGGGCGTGCTGCCCCCGGGCGGCAGGATCGCCTTCTTCGAGGCCCCCGACCTCGCCGTGCAGTACCTGCTACTGCCCGCGCTCTGCCTCGCCCTCCCCAGCGCAGCGGTCCTCGGCCGTTACCTCAAGGACGGGATCGAGCACGCCTTGGGTGAGGACTACATCCGCACCGCGACCGCCGCCGGCGTCGCGCCGCGCCGGCTTCTGTGGCGGCACGCCCTGCCGAACGCGCTCCCACCCGTCGTCACCCTGCTCGGCATGCAGACCGGGCACCTGCTCGGCGGAGCCGTGCTCGTCGAGGCGATCTTCGCCTGGCCGGGCCTCGGCCAGCTCGCCGAGCAGGGACTCATCCGCCGTGACTACCCCGTCGTCCAGGACCTCCTGCTGCTCCTGGTCGCCGTGTTCGTCCTCGTCCAGCTCTTCACCGACCTCATCTACGCCTGGCTCGACCCCCGGATCAGGTGGGAGTGACCCTTGACCACAACGACCGACACCGTCCTCACCGGCCCGCCCCCTCCCGCAGCCACCCGCAAGCCGGGCCGCCGGGCCCGTCCGCGCCACCCGTACCGCACCGCACTGTCCACCGCACGCGCCCGCACCGGCCTCGTCCTCGTCGGCGCTGTCGTGCTCGCCGGTCTGCTCGCGCCGCTCCTCGCCGGACACGGGCCCACCGACCAGAGCGCACAGAGCCTCGCCGCGTTCGGCACCCCCGGGCATCCGCTCGGCACCGACGACCTCGGCCGGGACCTGCTCAGCCGGGTCCTGTACGGCATCCGCGCCGACCTCGGAATCATCTCGATCGCCGTGCCCCTCGGTGCGGTCCTCGGCTGCCTGGCCGCGCTCGTCGCCGCCTCGCATCCGGTGGCGGACACCGTCGTGCAGCGCGTCTTCGACCTCGTCCTCGCCTTCCCCGGCCTGATCCTGGCGCTCGCCGTCACCGCGATCCTCGGCCCCGGTCGTACCCCCGTCGTCCTCGTCATCGCCCTCGCCGAGATCCCGGTCTTCGGCCGGCTGCTGCGCGGCTCGGTCCTCGTCCAGCGGGAGCGGGAATACGTCACCGCCGCCCGGGTCGGCGGGAGTTCCGGGCGACGGGTGCTGTTCCGGCACATCCTGCCCAACGCCGCGGATCCGCTGATCGTCCAGGTCGCGGTCTCGCTGACCGTCGCCGTGTTCATCGAGGGTGCGATGAGCTTCCTCGGCGTGGGCGTACGGCCGCCGGAGCCCACCCTCGGGGCCGTGCTGAGCCAGTCCCTGCCCTACCTCTCCGAGGCCCCCCACTTCGCGGCGGGCCCGCTGATCACCGTGACCGCGCTCGTCCTCGGACTCTCGCTCGTCGCCGAGGCGCTCAACCGGGAGATTCGCCGATGACCGTTCAGGACCTCCTCGAAGTCCACGACCTCGGCGTCGAATTCACGTCCGAGGACGGGTCGGCCGTGCGCGCCGTGCGCGGTGTGTCCTTCAGCCTGCGCCGGGGCGAGACGCTGGCCGTCGTCGGCGAGTCCGGCTCCGGCAAGTCCACCACCGCGCTCGCCCTGACCCGGATGCTGCCCGGCACCGGCCGCATCACCACCGGTTCGGTCCTGCTGGACGGCCAGGACCTGGCCGATGCCACCGACGCGGAACTGCGCGCCGTACGCGGCGCCCGCGTCGGCATGATCTTCCAGGACCCCATGACGGCCCTCAACCCCGTCATGACGGCCGGCCGCCACCTCGACGAGGTGCTCCGCGCCCACGGGAACCACGACCGGGCCACGCGCCGGGACCGCGCCGTCGAACTCCTCGACAGGGTCGGCATCCCCGAACCGCACCGTCGCGTGGACGACCATCCGCACCAGTTCTCCGGCGGCCAGCGCCAGCGCATCCTCATCGCCATGGCCCTGGCGGGCGAGCCCGACATCCTCCTCGCCGACGAACCGACGACCGCGCTGGACGCCACCGTCCAGGACCAGATCCTCACCCTGCTCGCCGACCTCAACCGGGAGACCGGCACCGCGCTGGTCCTCATCACCCACAACATGGGAGTCGTCGCCCGCTCCTGCGAACGCGTCCTCGTCATGTACGGCGGCAGTGTCGTCGAGGACGGGCCGACCACGGAGGTGCTCACCCGGCCCCGTCACCCGTACACCGCCGGCCTCCTCGCCGCCGTGCCCCGCCTCTCCGCCCCGTCGGGCACCCGGCTCGCCGGCATCCCCGGCAGCCCGCCCGACCTCACCCTGCTCGGTGACGGCTGCGCCTTCGCCGACCGCTGCGCGCTCGTCGAGGACCGCTGCCGCACCACGGCACCTCCGCTCGCCGAACTGGCGGACGGGGTGCGGGCGGCCTGCCTGCCCGCCGCCGGGCGTACCGAACCCCTGCCCGCACCCGCCCCTCCCGCCCGTATCGACCGCCCCGCACCAGGAGCCGTCGTCCTGGAGGCCACGGAGCTCCGCAAGACGTACAAGGGGCGTGGCATACGGGGACGGAAGGGCTTCACCGCACTCGACGGGGTGTCGCTGACCCTCTCCGCCGGGGAGACCCTCGGCATCGTCGGCGAGTCCGGCTCCGGGAAGTCCACCCTGGCCCGCGTGCTGGCGCACGCTCATCCTGCGGACGGCGGGCGGATGCTGCTGCTGGGCGAGGACGTCACCCGGCCTTCCCGCCGCGAACTGCACGCGGTACGCCGCCAGGTCCAGATGGTGTTCCAGGACCCCTATGCCTCGCTCAACCCCCGGATGACGGTCGGCCAGATCGTCGCGGAGCCCCTGCTCGCCTTCGGCATGGGTAACCGGGACGAACGGGAGGAGCGGGTGGCCGAACTCCTCCGGCTCGCGGGCCTCGACCCGGCCGTCGCCGACCGGCACCCGCGCTCCTTCTCCGGCGGTCAGCGCCAGCGCATCGGCATCGCCCGGGCGCTCGCCCCCGAACCGTCGGTGCTCGTCTGCGACGAGCCCGTGTCCGCGCTCGACGTCTCGGTGCAGGCGCAGATCGTCGGCCTCCTCACCGACCTCCAGCGCGACCTGGGCCTGGCCCTGGTCTTCATCGCGCACGACCTCGCGGTCGTCCGGCAGGTCAGCCACCGCATCGCCGTGATGCACGAGGGCCGGATCGTGGAGAGCGGCAGCGCCGACGAGATCTGCGAGAACCCGAGTGACCCGTACACCCGCGCGCTGCTGGCCGCCGCGCCCGAACCCGTGCCCCAGGCACCGCGGCCCCACCGGACGGAGGTCCTCGCATGAGCGCATGCTGCACCCCGGGGCGCCCCTGTACGGGCGGGTCGGGGACGGCCCTGCTGCCCCCGCCGTCCGTACGTCCCAAAGCGGCGGCTCCGCCCGTCACCCACCGGGCGATGGCCGAACTGCCAGGCGGTGCCTTCCGGATGGGCGACGCGTTCGGCGAGGGCTACCTCGCCGACAGGGAGGGCCCGGTGCGGGAGGTGAGCGTGGCGCCGTTCGCCATCGACACCACCGCCGTCAGCAACGCCGACTGGGCGGTCTTCGCCGAAGCCACCGGCCACCGCACCGACGCCGAGCGCTACGGCAGCTCCTACGTGTTCCACCTGCTCGTCCACCCGGCAGCCGAACGCGGCATCCTCGGCCGGGTGGCCGGAGCACCGTGGTGGCTCGGCGTCTCCGGGGCCTCCTGGGACGCCCCCGAGGGCCCCGGCTCCGACCTCGCCGGACGGGCCGGCCACCCGGTGGTCCACATCTCCCACGACGACGCCCTGGCCTACTGCGCCTGGGCCGGTGTCCGGCTGCCCACCGAGGCGGAATGGGAGTACGCCGCGCGCGGCGGCCTGGAAGGCGCGCGCTATCCGTGGGGTGACGATCTCACCCCCGGCGGCCGCGAGATGTGCAACACGTGGCTGGGAAGGTTCCCGCACCGCTCGGAGCGCCCCGACGGCCGCACGGGAACGGTGCCCGTCACGGCGTACGAACCCAACGGCTACGGCCTCCACAACACGTCCGGCAACGTCTGGGAGTGGTGTGCCGACGCCTTCGGGCCCGGCGAACGCGTCATCCGCGGGGGCTCCTACCTGTGCCACGCCTCGTACTGCAACCGCTACCGGGTCGCCGCCCGCTCCCACAACACGCCCGACTCCTCGACCGGGCACAGCGGCTTCCGCTGTGCCCGCGACCTCGCACCCGCCCCCGCCGCGGAAGGACGTACCACCTCGTGAAGGCAGTCATGGTGATGTTCGACAGCCTCAACCGGCACCTGCTGCCGCCCTACGGCGCCGACTGGATCCACGCCCCGAACTTCCGGCGTCTCGCCGAGCGCACGGTCACGTACGACACCTGCTACGCGGGGTCCATGCCCTGCATGCCGGCCCGCCGGGAGCTGCACACCGGACGCCACAACTTCCTGCACCGGGGATGGGGGCCACTGGAGCCGTTCGACGACTCGATGCCCGAGATCCTGAAGCGGCACGGCGTCTACACCCACCTCGTCAGCGACCACCAGCACTACTGGGAGGACGGCGGCGCCACCTACCACGGCCGCTACAACTCCTGGGAGTTCTTCCGGGGCCAGGAGGGCGACGCGTGGAAGGGCCAGGTCGCCGACCCGGAGATCCCCGAGGACCTGCACTCCACACGCGGTGACACCTGGCGCCAGGACTGGGTCAACCGCCGGCATCTGGACACCGAGGCGAAGCAGCCGCAGACCCTCACCTTCGACGCCGGGCTCGAATTCCTGCGCACCAACCACGCCGAGGACAACTGGTTCGTCCAGATCGAGACCTTCGACCCGCACGAACCCTTCTTCACCCAGGACCACTACAAGGACCTCTACCCGCACGACTACGAGGGACCGCACTTCGACTGGCCCGACTACAACCGGGTCACAGAGACCGACGACCAGGAGCAGCACGCCCGTTACGAGTACGCCGCTCTGCTCTCCATGTGCGACCACTCGCTGGGCCGGGTCCTGGACGCCATGGACGCCCACGGACTGTGGGACGACACGATGCTCATCGTCTGCACCGACCACGGCTATCTGCTGGGCGAGAAGGGCTGGTGGGCGAAGGTCGTCACCCCCTGGTACAACGAACTCGTCCACACCCCGCTCTTCGTCCACGACCCGCGCCGCCCGGACCGGGACGGCAGCCGCGACGGCGCGCTCGTCCAGACGATCGACCTCGCACCGACACTCCTCGACCTCTTCGGCGCCGAGCTGACCCCCGACATGCAGGGCCGACCGCTGCGCGAAGCGCCCGACGCCCAACAGCCGCGTGAATCCGCGCTGTTCGGGATGTTCGGCGGCCATGTGAACGTCACCGACGGGCGGTACGTCTACATGCGGGCCTGTCATGACGACACCAACCAGCCGCTGTACGAACACACCCTCATGCCGACGCGCATCCGCGGCCGCTTCACCCCCGGGGAGCTGTCCGGGCTGACCCTCGCCGAACCGTTCGGCTTCACCAAGGGCGTACGCACGCTCAGGATCGCCGCCAACCCCTCACCGCTACTGGGGCCACAGCGCTTCGGCAGTCTCCTCTTCGACCTGGAGACGGACCCGCAGCAGGAGAAGCCCCTCGTCGACGACGCCGCCGAACTGCGCATGATCCGGCTGCTGGTGGAGCGCCTGCGCGCGAGTGAGGCCCCGGACGACCAGTACGCGCGGCTCGGCCTGCCGCACGACCCGGACGAGGTCGGTGAGGTCCATCTGCTGGTCGCCGCGCAGCGCGAGCGGGCCGAGACGTCCCGCGAACCGGCCGCGCGCTCGGACGAGTTCCCCGAGGGCGCCCTCAACCTCCGTACGCCGCTCGCGGAACTGCTTGCCGAACCCGCCGCCACCGACGCGATCCGCCGGATCGTTCCGGGGCTGCTCGACACCGAGCTGCTGACCGTACGCGGCGGCGGCTCCCTCCTCCAGATCGCGGCCTTCGCAGGACACCCCGGGCGCGCCCAGCTCACGGCCCTGGCGGAGGAACTGGCCCGGCTCTTCCCGAAGCGGTCGGACATCGGAGGCGTCCCCGTCACAGCGCCGCATTAGTCTGGTCGCCCATGAGCACCCTGCAGACCATCCACGACGTGCCCGTCCTGATGTGCCCCACCGAGGGCGAGCCCATCCGGGGGGAACGCGAGGCCCTGGATCTCATCGGCGACGGCGGATACCAGGGTGCTCGGTGGGTCGTCATCCCCGCCGAGCGTCTCGACGAGAGCTTCTTCCGGCTGGGGACCCGTGTCGCGGGTGACATCGTCCAGAAGTTCGTCCAGTACCGCCTGGGACTGGTCGTGCTCGGCGACGTCTCCCGCCATACGGCGGACAGTTCCGCGCTGCGGGACTTCGTCCGGGAATGCAATCGGGGGAACCAGACCTGGTTCGTCGCCGATGCCGACGAGCTGGGCGAGCGGCTGAAGGGCTGAACGGCCGCTGCCCGTGCGGGCTACTGCGCAGTGCCGGCCCGCTCCTCGTCGGCATCGAGGATCGAGATCTCCAGCTTGCGGAGCAGCCGCGCGAGCTGCCGGCGCTCGGAGGGGGACAGCCCTCCGAGCATCCGGTTCTCGTTGTCCAGGTGCTCGGCGAACGCCGTGTCCACCGTGGCGAGGCCCTTCTCGGTGAGACGGGAGTACACGACCCTGCGGTCCTGGGTGTCCCGCTCACGGACGATGAGGCCGTCCTTCTCCAGGCGGTCGATCCGCAGGGTCACCCCCGCCGACGACACCAGCCCGGAGTCGGCGAGCTGCCCGGCTGTCAGCCGGTAGGGCTTGCCGGACCTGCGCAACGCGGTCAGGACGTCGAAGCCCGCCACGGACAGACCGTGCCGCTCGATCGATTCGGTGAGCCCGGTGCTGTAGCGCAGGAAGGAGCGGTGGAGGCGGGCGAGGACCTCGAGCGGGCTGGTGTCCAGCTCCGGCCGTTCCCGCGCCCAGTCCTCGACCACCTTCGCCACGGCGTCCTGGTCCCCAGGCCTTGATGCTGCCATCTCATCCCCTTGTACGGCTTCGGCCGGCGTCCCCCCGGCTTCTCACGGCACTGAGAATCTTACCGCTGAGGCGATGGGAGGCTCAGCCGCGGGACCGCCGCCTCACCACCCTGACCAGCACGACGGCGAACAGCACGGCGGCCGCGGGTACGGCCGCCTTCCTCAGCAGCACGGGAAGGGCCGCCGCTCCGAGATCCACGGCCTCCGGCTCAGCTGCGGAGGCGGCCGGTGCCGGGCCGGCGGATCCGGGGGCGGGATCGCGCAGGAGGCCCTCGAGGCGGTCCGCGAACTGCCGCACCAGCCGGTCCCCGACCTCGGTCATGATCCCGCGGCCGAACTGTGCCGGACGTCCGGTGATGTCGAGCTCCGTGCGTACGTGCACCCGGGTGCCGTCCGGGCCGGCGGTCAGGGCCGCGGTGACCCTGGCGGACGCGGTGCCCGATCCCCGGGTCTCGCTGCCGCTGAGGTCAAGGTGCATCGAGCGGGCGGCCTCGTCGCGCGTGACGGTCCCCTCACCGCGGTAACTCATCTGCACCGCACCGATCTTGACCTTTACGCGGCCGGTGAACGAGTCGCCGTCGAGCGTGTCGAGGACGGCGCCGGGCATACAGGGCGCGACCCGGGCGAGGTCGTGGAAGAGCTTCCACGCGTCGTCGGGACCGGCAGGAACGGTGAATGTGTGGTCGAGCTGCATGGGTTTCCCCTCGTGGGTTCGGAAGTGGAGGTGCGGGCCGGTCAGGCGGGGGAGGCCGGGGTGCGGATCAGGTCGCGCACCCGGCTCGGCGAGAGCGGGCCGCGGCGTACGACCACGCCGAAGGGGCGCAGGGCGTCCTCGACGGCGTTGGCGAGTACGGCCTGCGGGGCGATCGCACCGCCCTCCCCGAGTCCCTTGACCCCGAGGTCGTTCATCGGGCTCGGGGTGAAGAGCTCGTCCATGTCGAGGTCGGGGATCTCCGAGGAGGTCGGAACCAGGTAGTCCATGTAGGTCCCGGTCCTCGGCTGACCGTCGGGCCCGTAGACCATCTCCTCGTACAGCGCGCCGCCGATGCCTTGCGCGATGCCGCCGGTGACCTGGCCTTCCGCGATCATCGGATTGACGATGACGCCCGCGTCGTGGACGACGACGTAGTGCAGGATCTCGACTCGGCCGGTGTGCTCGTCCACCTCCACCACGGCCGCGTGCGCTCCGCTCGCGACGGCGAAACCTGGCGGCCGGAAGTGCACGGTCTCGCTGAGTTCGGTGCCGTGCCGGCCGTCGGTGGGTTCCGGCGTGCCGGGCAGCGGCGCCCGGCCGGCCAGCTCCGCCAGGCCGATCGACGGGCCGCCCGGCTCCTTCGCCGCCACCACGCCGTCGCGCAGGTGGAGGAGGCCGGCCGGTACACCGAGACGGCGAGCCGCCGCGTCGATGATCTTCTCGCGGACCAGCAGGCCGGCCCGGTGGGTGGCGTTGCCCGCGTTGACCAGGGCGCGGCTGGCGATGGTGCCCACTCCGAACGGGGTGGCATCGGTGTCGCCCCCGGTCACGTCTATGACGCCGAGGGGCACCCCGATGGCGTCCGCGGCGATCTGCGCCATGGACGTACGGTGCCCCTGGCCCTGGGAGGGGGCGCCTATGGCGAGCCGGACCCGCCCTGTGGGGTCGATGTCGATACGTGCCGTCTCGAACGGTCCGAGGCCGGTCGCCTCGATGTACATCGCGAATCCGATGCCGATGTGCCTGCCGCCGCGGGCGCCCTCGCGCTGCCGGACGCGCACCCCCTCGACATCCGCTTTCGCCACGGCGCGGCGCAGGAGCTCGGGGAAGTCGCCGGAGTCGTACGACTGTGGGCTGCCGGAGCGGTCCACCAGCCCCGTCTCGTACGGCATCTCGTCCGGTCCCACCAGGTTCCGGGCTCTCAGCTCTTCCGGTGCGATGCCCAGTTCGGCGGCCAGCCGGTCCATCGCGCGTTCCATCGCGAACACCGTCTCCGGCCTTCCCGCTCCCCGGTACGGCGTGGCGAACGTGGTGTTGGTGAGCACACCGGTGACACCTATGTCCACGTGGGGGATGCGGTAAGGGCCGAGCAGATGGCAGAGGGAGTTGTACGGCACGACGAGGCCGGTCATGTTGTACGCGCCGAAGTTCACCAGGATCCGGTCGCGGACGCCGACGATGTGCCCCTCGGCGTCCGCGGCGAGCTCGATGTGGTGGATCTGCTCGCGGGCGTGCGAGGAGGCGGTGAGATTCTCGTTGCGGTCCTCGCGCCACAGCACGGGGCGGCCGAGCCGGCGGGCGGCGTGCGGCACGAGGAGTTCCTCGACGTAGAGGATGCCCTTCTGCCCGAAGCCGCCACCCACGTCGGCGGCGATCACATGGACGGTGTCCGCCGGGAGACCGAGCGTGTGGGCGATGGCTTCCCGCAGCCGGTGGGGTGTCTGGGTCCCCGACCAGACGGTGAGCCTGCCGCTGTAGGGGTCCACCTGGGCCGAGACCGCGCGGGTCTCGATCGGCGAGGCCACGTAGCGGTGCGCCTCGAACCGCTCGCGGACCACGGCGTGCGCGTCGGCGAAGGCGGCGTCCGGGTCGCCGACGCGGGTCGCGACGGCCACGGCCGTGTTGTCCGGCAGGTCCTCGTGCAGCAGTGGTGCCTTAGCCGAGAGGGCGTCCTCGGGGTCGACGAGCACGGGCAGCGGGGAGTAGCGGACGTCGACGAGTTCGAGCGCGTCCTCGGCGAGATAGCGGTTCTCGGCCAGGACGAGGGCGACGGGCTGACCGACGTAGAGCACCTTGTCGTTCGCCAGCAGGGGCATGGGCGTCATCCGGACCGTCGGGTCCAGGAGTTCGGCGAGGCCGGGCGGAGTGCGCAGCTCCTCCTTGTTGAGCATGGGCGGCAGGCCGGCGACGTCGTCGCCGGTCCACACGGCGACGACGCCGGGTGCTTCCAGCGCCGCCTTCACGTCGATGGACTCGATGCGGGCATGGGCGTGCGGGCTGCGCAGGAACGCCGCCTCGACGCCACCCGGCAGGGCGATGTCGTCGACGTAGCGGCCGTTGCCGCGCAGCAGCCGGTCGTCCTCGACGCGCGGGACGGACCGGCCGATCCAGCTGCCGCCGTCCTGCCGGCCCCGGTGGGAATCGTGGGACATGCGGGTCACTCCCCGAAGCGCTCGTCGAGTGCCTGGCACACGGCACGGCGGATGTTGCGGTAGCCGGTGCACCGGCAAAGGTGCCCGCTGAGCGCGTCGGCGACCTCTTCCACGCCGGGACGCTCGGGCTGTTCGGTCAGAGCGGTCGTCGTCATGACGAAACCGGGCGTGCAGAAGCCGCACTGCATGCCGTGACACGCGTGGAAGGCCTGCTGGACGGGGGAGAGAGGGGCGTCGCCGGGGGCGAGGCTCTCGACGGTGCGGATCGCGACACCGTCGCACTGCACCGCGAGGGTCAGGCAGGTGCGTACCGGCTCGTCGTCGACGAGCACGGTGCACGCCCCGCACACCCCGTGCTCGCAGCCCACATGGGTGCCGGTGAGACCGAGCCGGTCGCGCAGGAAGTCGCTGAGCAGCAAACGGGACTCGACCTCGGCGGTGATCCGCTCGCCGTTCACGGTGAGCGTGACCCGGTGCCAGCCGGAGGGCTCGGCGAGTGGCGGGGTGCGGACGGTGAGAGGGACAGGGACGGAGGGGGTCATCAGCAGCGCTCCCATGCGGTCGTACAGGCGTGGACGAGGAGGTGGGCGGCGGTCTCGCGCCGGTGGGCGGCGCTGGCGTGGATGTCGTCGGACGGGGCGAGGCCGGCGAGTGCGGCACGCCGCGCGGCGGCCAGCGGCTCTTCGCCGACGAGGGTGCCGACGAGCGCGTCCTCGGCGGCGGGCAGACGTACGGGGACGGGGCCGGCGCCGCTGAACACCACGCGGGCGGTGCGGACCGTGCCCGTACCGGGGTCCCGCTCCAGCAGGACGGCGACTCCGACCGACGCGAAGTCGCCGTGCCTGCGGGTGAGTTCCTCGAAGGCCCAGCCGCGCCGCGCGGGCGGCGGGGGGACGACGACCTCCGAGAGCAGCTCGTCCTGGCCGACGGCGGTGGAGAACGTGGCGACGAAGAAGTCCTCGGCGGGTACGGTGCGGCTGCCGTGCGGCCCGGCGATCACGAAGCGGGCGTCCAGCGCCCGCGCCGCCGTCGGCAGTTCGGCGGCCGGGTCGTGGTGCGCCAGGCTGCCGCAGACGGTGCCGCGGCTGCGGATCTGCGGATGGCCGATGTGCTTGATGGCCGCGGCCAGCAGGGGCCATCCGTGCCGGACGGCGGGGTCGGCGGCGGCATGGGCCTGCCGGACGGCGGCGCCGATGTGCAGGGCGCCGGACGCGTCGACCGTCAGGTGGGTCAACTCGGGGATGCGGGTGATGTCCACGAGGAGCTCGGGGCGCGCGAGGCGCATGTTCAGCATGGGGATCAGGGACTGGCCGCCCGCCACGACCTTGGCGTCCCGCGCCGGGTCGGCGAGGAGAGCGATCGCCTCGGCAACGGTTCGGGGAGCGGCGTAGTCGAAGGGTGTGGGTTTCAAACTGCTGCCACCGGGCCTCTCGGATGGTCGTCACGCCGTGGCGCTCGGCACGCCTACGTGCGATCGACACGCACAGATCTATCTAGTACCTGAAATGATTTACACTAAAGTTTCTCGTTGGCAAGAGGCTCCGGCAGATTTCACGGACCGAGGTGAGCGATATGCGACATGTCATCGACCAGGCCGCGGCCTGGCAGAGCTCCGGAACCCGCTGCGTCATGGCGACCGTGGTGCGGACCTGGGGTTCGGCCCCGCACGGACCCGGCGCCTCCATGCTGGTGGCGGAGGACGGCCGGATCGTCGGCAGTGTGTCCGGCGGATGCGTCGAGGCCGCCGTGGTCGCGGCCGCGGAGGAGGTGTTCGCGGGGGGCCCGCCGGTCGTGGAGTGCTGGGGGGTCGGCGACGAGGACGCCTTCGCGGTGGGGCTGACCTGCGGTGGGACGATCGAGGTCCTCATCCGTGAAGTGGGCCCCGAGGTGCCGCTGGGCCGGATCTCGGCGGACCTCGCGGCGGGGGTGCCGGTCGCACTCGTCACGCCGCTCGACGGCGGCGGAAGCCTGGCGGTGGGCCGAGGGGCGGTGAGCGGTTCGGCGGTCGGGACGGCCGACGGCCGGCTGGCCGCCCTTGCTGCCGAGGGCATGCTCGGCCGCGGTGAGAGCGGACTGGTCACCGTGGGGGAGGGGGTGGCGGCCGGTCGCGGGAGGACGGACGTGGGAGAGCGGGCGGCCGGCCCTGGCTGCGTCCCGGAGCGCGCCCTGCTGGTGCAGTCCTTCGCTCCCAGGCCCCGGCTGCTCATCTTCGGCGCAGCCGAGTTCGCCCGGCCGCTCGCGGACTTCGGCGCGGCCCTCGGCCACCGCGTGACCGTCTGCGACGCCAGACCGGCGTTCGCGGATCCCGGGCGCTTCCCGGGAGCCGACGAGGTCGTCGTCGACCGGCCGGACCGCTGGCTCCGCGCCCATGAGGACCTGGTCGGCCCGACGACCGCGGTGTGCGTCCTGACCCACGACCCCCGCTTCGACGTCCCGGTCCTCACCCACGCCCTGCGCGGCGTCGCGGGATATGTGGGCGCCATGGGAAGCCGCCGTACACATGAGGACCGGGTCGCACGGCTCCGGGCGGCCGGCACGACCGAGGCCGAACTCGCCCGTCTGCGTTCGCCGATCGGCCTCGACCTGGGCGGCAGGGGCCCCGAGGAGACCGCCCTCTCGGTCCTGGCGGAGATCGTCGCCGTGCGACGCGGTGGCAGCGGCCTTCCGCTCACCGCCGGCACGGGGCCGGTCCACACTCTGTGACCAATTTTGAACGACTGTTTTTATAAACACCCGTTTAATGTGAAGCACGTGGATCCAGAGAACAAGAGCATCAGCCGACGACGACAGGCGGAGGGCGAGGCGCGCCCCGCCGCGCCGGAACCCGCCGTGCAGCGCCGCCCCGGCTCGCACGACCCGGCGGGCAACCGCCGAGCGGTCCTCGACGCGGCGCGGCGCCTCTTCGGCGCACACGGCTACAAGGGTGTGGGGGTACGGGCCATCGCGGCCGAGGCCGGGGTGACGCCCGGCCTCGTGATGGCGTACTTCGGCACCAAGGACGGCCTCTTCCGTGCGGCTGTGGGCAGCGGGGCCGGTGTCAGCGGTGACGTGCTCGCGGCGACCGGCGGTGCGGCGGGAGACCTGCCGGGCGCCCTCGCCCGCGCCTACCTCGACCGCTGGGACCGGCTGCCCGCCGACGACCCGTGGCCCGCGCTGATCCGCTCGGCGGTCAGCCACCCCCCGAGCGCCGAGCTGCTGCGCACGATCCTCGACACGCAGGTGGGGGAGCCCCTCGCCCAGGTCCTCGGCACCACCGCCGAGGCCGATGTACGGGCCGCGGTGATCCGCAGTGTCCTGTTCGGCGTGATCATGGAGAGGTATGTCTTCGCGCACGAACCGGCGGCGTCCGTGCCGACCGCGGAGCTCGCCCCGGCTCTGGCGGACGTGCTCGCCACGGCGTTCGGCGACGCCCGGGAAACGGCCGCCGCGCGTGGGCCGGCCCCGGAGG
>NZ_JBHWZS010000163.1:0-18823 GCF_042728155.1 Streptomyces sp. NPDC060209 | reverse complement strand
CCCTCGTGGAGGGGGTGCGGGCCCGCGCCGTTTCCGCTGTGAAGCGGTGACGCGCCGAGAGGTCAGCCGCCGAGGATCTCGCGAGCCAGCTTGGCGGTCTCGGTCGGCGTCTTGCCGACCTTCACGCCTGCGGCCTCGAGGGCCTCCTTCTTGGCCGCGGCGGTGCCGGAGGAGCCGGAGACGATGGCGCCGGCGTGGCCCATGGTCTTGCCCTCCGGGGCGGTGAAGCCCGCGACGTAACCGACGACCGGCTTCGTGACGTTCTTCGCGATGTAGTCGGCGGCACGCTCCTCGGCGTCGCCACCGATCTCGCCGATCATCACGATGAGGTCGGTCTCGGGGTCCGCCTCGAACGCCGCGAGGGCGTCGATGTGCGTCGTGCCGATGACCGGGTCGCCACCGATACCGACGGCGGACGAGAAGCCGATGTCACGGAGCTCGTACATCATCTGGTAGGTCAGCGTGCCGGACTTGGACACGAGACCGATGCGGCCGGGCTTGGTGATGTCACCCGGGATGATGCCGGCGTTGGACTGACCGGGGGTGATCAGGCCGGGGCAGTTCGGGCCGATGATCCGGGTCTTGTTGCCCTTCGAGCCGGCGTACGCCCAGAAGGCGGCCGAGTCGTGGACAGCGATGCCCTCGGTGATCACGACGGCCAGCGGGATCTCGGCGTCGATCGCCTCGACGACGGCGGCCTTCGCGAAGGCCGGCGGCACGAAGAGAACGGACACGTCGGCGCCGGTCTTCTCGATCGCCTCGGCGACGGACCCGAATACGGGTACCTCGGTGCCGTCGAAGTCGACGGAGGTGCCGGCCTTGCGCGGGTTCACGCCGCCGACGATGTTGGTGCCGTCGGCGAGCATGAGCTTGGTGTGCTTCATGCCCGTCGCGCCGGTCATCCCCTGGACGATGACCTTGCTGTCCTTGGTGAGGAAGATAGCCATGGTGGTCTGAGTCCCTCTTCCTTACTTCGCAGCCGCGGCGAGCTCGGCGGCCTTGTCGGCCGCGCCGTCCATGGTGTCCACACGCTGCACGAGCGGGTGGTTGGCGTCGGAGAGGATCTTGCGACCCAGCTCCGCGTTGTTGCCGTCAAGGCGCACGACGAGCGGCTTGGTGACCGCTTCGCCCTTGGACTTGAGCAGCTCGAGCGCCTGGACGATGCCGTTGGCGACCTCGTCGCAGGCGGTGATGCCACCGAAGACGTTGACGAAGACGGACTTGACGTCCGGGTCGCCGAGGATGATCTCGAGGCCGTTCGCCATGACCTCGGCGGAGGCACCGCCACCGATGTCGAGGAAGTTGGCGGGCTTCACGTTGCCGTGGTTCTCACCGGCGTACGCGACGACGTCCAGGGTCGACATGACCAGACCGGCACCGTTACCGATGATGCCGACCTCGCCCTCGAGCTTGACGTAGTTGAGGTTCTTGGCCTTGGCGGCGGCCTCGAGCGGGTTGGCCGCGGCCTTGTCCTCGAGCGCCTCGTGGCCGGGCTGACGGAAGTCGGCGTTCTCGTCGAGAGACACCTTGCCGTCCAGCGCCAGGATGCGGCCGTCCTTGGTCTTCACCAGCGGGTTCACCTCGACGAGGAGCGCGTCCTCGGCGACGAAGGTGTCCCACAGGGTCACCATGGCCTCGGCGACACCCTCGGCCACCTCGGCCGGGAAGTTCGCCTGGGCCACGATCTCGCGGGCCTTCTCGATGTCCACGCCGTCGACGGCGTTGACCGGGACCTTCGCGAGGGCCTCGGGGGTCTTCTCCGCGACCTCCTCGATGTCCATGCCGCCCTGCACCGACGCCATGGCGAGGAAGGTGCGGTTGGTGCGGTCGAGGAGGTACGAGACGTAGTACTCCGCCTCGATCTCCGGGGAGAGCTCGGCGATCATCACCTTGTGGACCGTGTGGCCCTTGATGTCCATGCCGAGGATGTCGGTCGCGCGAGCGACCGCCTCATCCGGGTCTGCCGCCAGCTTCACGCCGCCGGCCTTGCCTCGGCCACCGACCTTCACCTGCGCCTTGACGACAGACTTGCCGCCCAGCCGCTCGGTCGCCTCGCGGGCTGCCTCAGGCGTGTCGATGACTTCACCGGCCAGCACCGGTACACCGTGCTTGGCGAAGAGGTCCCTCGCCTGGTACTCGAACAGGTCCACGCGCGTCCGTCCCTTTTAGTGGTCTCGCGGTTGGTTTTCTGCGTGGGCGTGCCGCGAGGGCAACGTGACTGCTCAGTCACTAGGGAGGCGCACACGGTTACCGGGTACGCGGCATGTCCATCCGGCAGGTTATCCCCGCGCCGCGCCGGACCCTAAATTGCGGATCACACCTGAGCGGTGATACCGGTCACAGACCGCGCTGGTGGCCGGGGTGCGAAGGACAAAACGGCACGTCCACGGGGCGGACCGGGCGGTCCGTGGCCGGGGTCACCCGTCAGGGCCGCCCGGTCACCGGCCGGTGTCCGGTATCGGCAGGGGACGGTTCTCGATCGCCGCCGCCATGACCTCGGGGAAGTGGTCCGGGGTGCAGGCGAAGGCCGGGGCGCCGAGTGCCGCCAGCGTGGCGGCGTGCTCCCGGTCGTAGGAGGGCGCGCCCTCGTCGGAGAGGGCGAGCAGGGTCACGAACTGCACGCCGGACGCCTTCATCGCGGCGACCCGTCCGGCCATCTCGTCACGGATCCCTCCCTCGTGGAGATCACTGACGAGGACGACGACGGTGTCCGCCGGGCGGGTGATCCTCGACTGGCAGTAGGCGAGCGCGCGGTTGATGTCCGTACCGCCGCCGAGCTGGGTGCCGAACAGGACGTCGACCGGGTCGTCGAGCTGGTCGGTGAGGTCGACGACGGCCGTGTCGAACACCACGAGCCGGGTCGCCAGGGTCCGCATCGAGGCGAGCACCGCGCCGAAGACGGCGGCGTGGACGACGGAGGCGGCCATGGACCCCGACTGGTCGATACAGAGGATCACGTCCTTCTTCACCGACCGGTCCGTGCGCCCGTACCCGATGAGGCGCTCGGGCACCACCGTGCCGGCTCCCTCGCGTCCGGGGAGGGGCACGTAGTTCCTGAGATTGGCCCGGACGGTGCGGTCCCAGTCGATGTCCCGGTGACGAGGCCGGCCGGCCCTGGCCGAACGGTCCAGGGCGCCGGTGAGCGTGGCCCTCGTACGGGTGGCCAGCCGGCGCTCCAGGTCCTCGACGACCTTGCGTACGACTGCCCGGGCCGTCTCCTTCGTCGTCTCCGGCATCGCCTTCCCGAGCGAGAGCAGGGTGCCGACCAGGTGGACGTCGGGTTCGACGGCTTCCAGCATCTCCGGCTCCAGCAGCAGTGCGGAGAGTCCGAGTCGGTCTATCGCGTCGCGCTGCATGACCTGGACGACGGAGGCCGGGAAGTACGTGCGGATGTCTCCGAGCCAGCGGACCACGGACGGGGCGGATGCCCCCAGCCCCGCGGAACGCTCGGCTCCGCCCCGGCCGCCCGGCTTCCTCCCACCGTCGTACAGCGCGGTCAGCGCTCCGTCCATCGCCGCGTCGCCTCCGGTGAGCACGCGTCCCGTGCTCTCGGCGCTGTCCTCACCGAGCACCATGCGCCAGCGCCGCAGCCGCTCGTCCTCGGCAGGAGCCGCGTCCATCGACCTCTCCTCCTTCTTCGTGTCCGCCCGGCCCGTGGTCATCCGGTCGCCGTCCGCTCCGCCGGGGTGTCGAGGCCGAGCAGCAGCCGGAGCACCGGGACCACCGCGTCCGCCCGCTCCTCGTCGAGTCCTGCACCGAAGCCCGGTGCGGCGGGTACGCCCTCGTCGCTCGCCCGGCCGGGATCCGGTCCGCGGCGGACGAGCTCACCCAATGTGCGCCGTACACCCGGCTCGTAGGCCGAGAACGTGCGGCGCAACAGAGGCAGTACGCCGGTGAACGCGTCGGCCGGTATGCCCGTCAGCCAGGTGTCGACGAGCGCGAGGAGACGCTCGTCGTGGACGAGCAGCAGGCCGCCGCCCGCCGCTCCGCCGACGAATCCCTCGATCCAGGCCGCCGCGTCGGCCGGTATCGCGCCGGGCGAGAGGGCCAGTCCCATCAGGCGCGCGGCCTCGCTCTCGGCCAGCCCTCCGTCGTCCAGGAGCAGGCGTGTGGCACGGCCCCGGATCACACCGGCGACAGCGTCCCTGGCGGACAGCTTGCGCAGGACGCCGGCCCACCGCTCGGGCAGCCCGTCCGCCCGTACGGCGCCGGCGAGCAGCCCGATCGCGGTGTGCACGCCGTCCACCCGGCGGTGCGCCTCCGCGGCCGCGTCCGCGTCGAGGCCGGTACAGGCGGGCGGCAGGCCCACGCAGACGCGCTCGGCCAGGCCGACGGCGACCTCCCCCAGGGCCGCGGTGTCGGTGGACCGTACGTCTCCGTACCGCAGGGATCGGGCCAGGGCCGGCAGCGCGTCGGCGAGGTGTCCGACGTCCGCGTCGAGGGCGGCCCGGTCCGCGAGAGCCCTCATCACGACGGGCAGGACCTCGGGCAGGCCGGCCAGGAGGCACTGCTCGGCGAGCGCGGTGACCCCCGCGAGCGACGACGCCGAAACTGCGTCCGCCCCGGCCCTGGCGGTCGCGGCGCCGAGCACGGTGGTGCCCCACACACCGGCCTCGGCGATCCGGACGAACAGCTCGGGCTCCCAGCGCAGCCGCCAGCTCTCCCGGAACGTCCCGGTGCTGCCCCGGCCCGCGGCCGGCTCGCCCCAGTCCACTCCGAGAAGCCGTAGGCGGTGCAGGAGTCTGCTGCGGGCCGCGTCGGTCTCCTTGCGCAGATCGAGCTCCAGCTCGCGCCTCTCCGCCTCGGGCCTGAGCCTCAGCGTGCGCTGCTGCTTGTCCAGGTCTCGCTGGAGGGGGACGGCCGGGGCGGTCTCCGGGACCTCGCCGAGGATCTCGCCGACGACGAGCCGGTTCCGCACGAGGGCGAGCGGCACATCGGATCCTTCGCACATGACGGCCCTGACCGCGTCCGTGGCTTCGGTCAGGCCCACGGCCGGGCGCTCTCGCAGCGCCGCCAGCGTCCCGGCGAGCCGGACGGCCTCGATGACATCTGCGGAGGACACGGCCCTGTCCGCCTCGCGCAGGAGTCCGGCCACCTTCGTCATCCAGCGCTCCACGGGCCGGTCCGGGGCGCCGAAGAGGTGCCCGTACCAGCCGGGCGACTCGATCCCCGCGCCGTATCCGCTGTACCGGGCGAGCCTGCGATGGGTCCAGGGGACCCAGGTCAGCTCCGCCTTGACCTTGGGCATCCCCTTGAGGAGCGCCCGGTCGGCGGCGACCGTCGTCCTCGCGAGGAGCGCGGGCACGTGCCACGCACCGCAGACCACGGCGATGTCGTCGCCGAACTCCTTGCGGGCGGCGCGCAGCTGGAGGCGCATGCAGGCCTCCCGGACGGCGTCCTGCGGATGCCCTCCGTCCCCGTAGGCCTCACGCAGCGCCGTCATCGCCTCGGCGAGCATGGCGAACGGGGCACGCGGGTCCGCCGGCCGGCCGTCCGCCGCACGGTGCTCGACGACGTCCTCCCACCAGCGCTCGGGGTCGTCGTAGCCCGCGGCCCCGGCGAGGATTCCGACCGGATCGATGCCCCAGTCCTCCCCCGGGCCGTCCTCCCGCTGTTCCGTCAACGCCAGGGAGTGCGCGGCGGGCAGGTCCACGAAGCGCACGGGGACGCCGTGCGCCGACGCCCAGCGGATCGCCACCCACTCGGGCGAGAAGTGGGCCAGCGGCCAGAAGGCGGCACGCCCCGGATCGTCGACGGCGTGGGCGAGGAGCGCGACCGGCGGACGCATCCGGGCGTGCGCCGCGAGTGGCAGCAACGCGTCGCCCTCGGGCGGCCCTTCGACGAGCACGGCGTCCGGCCGTGCGGAATCCAGGGCGGCCAGGACCGCGCGGGCGGAACCAGGGCCGTGGTGGCGCACCCCCAGCAGCAACGGCCCCCCGGAGGCGGCGGTCCCCCCGGCGCGGGGGGTCATTCGGCGGCCTCACGGCAGGCGCGGTAGAAGTCCTTCCAGCCGTCGCGCTCCCGGACGACCGTCTCCACATACTCCTGCCAGACCACGCGGTCGGCCGTGGGGTCGCGGACGACGGCCCCGAGGATGCCGGCCGCCACGTCCCCCGGGCGCAGGACGCCGTCGCCGAAGTGGGCGGCGAGCGCGAGGCCTCCGGTGACGACGGAGATGGCCTCGGCCGTGGACAGCGTCCCGGAAGGTGACTTGAGCTTGGTGCGGCCGTCAGTGGTGATGCCGTCGCGCAGTTCGCGGAAGACCGTGACGACGCGTCGGATCTCGGCCATGCCGTCGGGAGCCGGGGGCAGGTCGAGCGAGTGCCCCAGCTGGGCGACGCGCCGGGACACGATGTCCACCTCGGCCTCGGGTGTCGCGGGCAGCGGCAGCACGACGGTGTTGAACCGGCGACGCAGCGCGCTGGAGAGCTCGTTGACCCCTCGGTCGCGGTCGTTCGCCGTGGCGACGAGGTTGAACCCGCGGACCGCCTGGACCTCTTGTCCCAGCTCGGGGACGGGGAGCGTCTTCTCCGACAGGATCGTGATCAGCGCGTCCTGCACATCGGCGGGGATGCGGGTGAGCTCCTCGACGCGGGCGGTCATGCCCTCGGACATGGCCCGCATGACCGGGCTCGGCACCAGCGCCTCACGACTGGGCCCGTGGGCCAGCAGCTGGGCGTAGTTCCACCCGTAGCGGACGGCTTCCTCGGGCGTGCCCGCAGTGCCTTGGACGAGCAGGGTCGAGTCTCCGCTGACGGCCGCGGCGAGGTGCTCGGACACCCAGGTCTTGGCGGTCCCCGGAACGCCGAGGAGCAGCAGGGCCCGGTCGGTGGCGAGCGTGGTCACGGCGACCTCGACGAGACGGCGCGGGCCGACGTACTTCGGCGTGATCAGCGTGCCGTCCGAGAGCGTCCCACCGAGCAGATAGGTGGAGACGGCCCACGGCGAGAGCTT
Source organism: Streptomyces sp. NPDC060209 (assembly GCF_042728155.1). Lineage (NCBI taxonomy): Bacteria > Bacillati > Actinomycetota > Actinomycetes > Kitasatosporales > Streptomycetaceae > Streptomyces > Streptomyces sp. NPDC060209. Next base: position 11,869 of record NZ_JBHWZS010000163.1, on the reverse strand, counting down.
CCAACGGGCGGGCCTGGGGCGGTCGTCGGCGGCGGCGAGCGCCTTGAGCTCGTCGGCGAAGGCGTGCTCGGCGTGCGGCCTCAGGGCTTCGCCGCCGGCTGCGTCGGTCTGTACGGACACGGTCATGGATCCCCCTCCGGATCGGTCGATCCGATGCGGTTTCCACCGTGCACCATGCCACTGACAATCGGTCCCGGCACGCGGCCGGGACCGATCGGGAGCGGGCGGAGGATCAGCCCGAGACGGGCGAGACCGCGACGCAACCGCCGCTCGTGAGCAGCTCTTCGGCCTTCGCCTCCTCGATGACCTCGCCCTTGTAGGTGATGGTGCAGGCGAGGTCCGCAGCGCCCGCGTCCAGTGCGACCGGCATGACCGCCGGAGGCATGATCCCGCGCAGGGTGACGGTCTTCCTCCACGGCAGCGCGGGCGACTCGACCGTTTCGATCTCGGGCTCCATCGCCTTGCCGCCGCCGCTGTGGAACTGGATCTCGTCGGCGCTCGTGCCGGTGACTTCGTAGGTCACCTCGTAGGTCTCCCCCACGGCCCCGTCGACGGCGTCGACGGCGTCGTCGGAGCAGGCGGCGAGGCCGAGCACGAGACCGCAGACGGCCAACGCCGAAACAGCGGTACGGGTGGTGCGTTTGACATGGGTGGTGCCCATGATGCGGTTCATCGGAATCCCCCGGTTTTTTTACCGAACTCTCTTCTTCGCAGAGAAGCGCACGGAGGCGAAACGGTCAAGTCATCTCGGAACGGTCGGAATCGCAGGCGGGAGCCGATTGTCAGTGGCGCCCTCTACCGTCGGTTCCATGGTGCTATCTCACGGGGGAGAACCCCGGCGCTCCGCCCGCCCGGTGGCGCGCCGGACGGCGGAGCAGGTGCTGGACCTCGCTCCTGACGAAGAGTCACGCGAGGCGGGCCGCGCCCTCGGTTCGCGTGGCTCGTGGTCCGGCGTGGGTCATGGCGGCCCGGGCGTGATGTGGGGGGTCTGCGCGGGCGGCGACAGCGCGCCCTGCCGCACGGCTGTCGAATCGAATGAGCTTGCGTACACGTGTAGTTGCGCCGCCGTGAAGTCCCCTTGCATGCACGCCCTGGGACTGTTGCTCGTTGCCTCCGGCACCCCGGTTCCGGCGCGGGCGGAGGAGCCGCCCCCCTGGGCCGCGCAGTGGCTGGCGGACCGGCGCGGGCGAGCAGCGGCCGAGTCGCCCCCGGCGCCTGCGGCTGCCGCGGCGTCCGCGAGCCGGGCCGCTGCCGCCCGTCGCGCCGAGCGCAGGGCCGAGCGCATCACGGGCGGCGCGCAGGAGCTGGACCAGCGGCTCACCGATCTGCTGCGTGGCGGGCTCGCGGCGACCGACCGTCCGGGGCACGGACTGTGGGAGGAGACAGCCGCCCGCATGGTCGACGCACAGGCCCCAGGACTCGCCAACCGTGTGCGGGAGTTGGGGTCCGTTCCGGCATCGGGGCCCGGCTGGCCGACGCGGCTGCTCGAGGAGTGCGCGCTCCTGCATCTGCTCGACTCGGCCTGGCTCGGGCTCGACCGGCTGCCCGGCCCGCTGGCGGCGACCGTCCGTAGGAGGGTGGGGCTGACCGCCTCCCCCGAAGGACCGGCGCTGCGCGACCACTGGCTGGTCCTCGCGCAGTACGACACCCCGGACGGCAGGATCGTCACCCGCCGCGTCTGGCTGTACGGCGGGGATTCAGGACGCACCGCGCTACTGCTGTCCTACGGGGCGCCGGGGCGTGCCCCCGCCGATGCTCTGCCGGTGGGCGCCGTGATCGACGCCGAGGTGACGCCGTATCCGGGCGGCGGAGGGCTACGGGCCGAGCTGGGAGCGCGGTTCGGCGAGCCTGTCGTCACGACGGCGCCGCCGCCGGGCGGCACGACAGCCGATGCCGTCGCCGCGTACGGGCACGCGCTGCGGGACGACCCCTGGCTCGACGCCTGGCCGGTCACCCTGCGCGATGTCATACCCGCGCCGTCCGGGGACGGCTGGCAATTGGTCGGCGCGGCGGACGGTTCCGCCCTGCCGGTCGCAGCCTCGGCGCTGTCCCGGCCGGGCCTGTGGAAACTCGTGGCGCTCTCCGGCGGCAACCCCGTGACGGTGTTCGGCGAATGCGGTCACCGGGGTTTCGACCCGCTCGCAGCCTGGCGCCCCGAGACCTCCGACGGCGTGGGACCGAGCGTGGCCATGGCGCTCATCTGACGCACCGCAGCCTCCCGGCCCGCCTCATTCTCTCGACCCGCCACTGCCTCCCGACCCGTTACGCCTCTCGACCCGCCGCATTCCTTCGACCCGCGCTTCCCGGACCACCGGAAGGAACCCGATGCCCACCACCGTCACGACGCCCGGCGTGCCCGTGAGCGCCTCCTGGGAAGACCTCGTCACCTCCGCGCTGCTGGGCACCGACCGGCGCCCTCTCCGGGCGGGGGGCGGAGTCGTGGTCGCCCCCTCGGCACTGCTCGACACAGCCGCGGTGCTCACCGTGCGGCGCAGGGCGGCCCTGCGGCCGGCCACCGGCTCCGCCCTGCCCTCACCCGCACCCGCCGACCCCCGGCCACCGCTGCCCGCCGCTGCCCGCCGTCGGCTCGCCCAGTTGCTCGCCGACCGCTCGACTCCGCCCAGCGGGGGGCGCCGGGGAGCGGCTCCCGATCTCACCGAGCTCATCCCCCAGTGGCTGGCCTCCGCCGGTGCACACGGTTACCGGGCGCCGGCGGAGCTGTTGCCCGCCCTCCTGGACGCGGCGAGAGCGCGTACGGATCTGCGTCCGCACGTCCTGGCGTTCGCCGGGCCGCGCGGGCTCTGGCTGGCCGGGCTGAATCCGGAGTGGAAGTTCGCGCTGCGCGCCTCGTCACGTGGCGCGCAGCGGCCGGACACAGCGGATCCGGAGGCGGTGCGCCGGCTCTGGGAGGAGGGCCTATTCGCCGAGCGGGTCGCGCTGCTCGGCGCCGTGCGGGAGCAGGATCCCGACGGGGCGCGGTCCATGCTCGCAGCGACGTGGTCCTCGGAGCGGGCCGAGGACCGGCTGATGTTCCTCGATTCCCTGCGGTCCGGGCTGTCCGGGGCCGACGAGACGTTCCTGGAGGAGGCCCTGGCGGACCGCAGCCGCAACGTCCGCTCCACGGCCGCCGAGTTGCTGTCCGCGCTGCCCGATTCCGCACTCGCCCGGCGAATGGCGGCCCGTGCCACGTCCTGTGTGAACCCCGACCGCACGGGGGGCGCCGTATCCATCGCCGTGGAGGCACCGCACGAGTGTGACGCCGCGATGCAGCGCGACGGCGTGGTGCCGGTACCGCCCTCGGGACGCGGTGAACGGTCCTGGTGGCTCGGTCAGTTGGTGGAAGCGGCCCCGCTCGCGGTCTGGCGGGAGAGGTTCGGCGGCCGGACGGCTCAGGAGCTCGTGACGCTGCCGGTCGCCGACGGCTGGGCCGGTGAGCTGCACGCCGCCTGGTGCCGGGCCGCGGTGCGGCAGCGGGACCCCGACTGGGCGCGGGCGCTGCTGGGCGCCCCCTCGACACCCCCGGCGGACGGCCCCGGGACGGTGTCGCTGGCCGAGCGCTCGAAGCTCCTCGCCACCCTGCCTTCCGCCGAACGGGCCCTCTGGGTGGCCGGCTTCATAGCCGCGCACGGCCTGTCCGAGGCCTTCCAGTTGCTCGGCGTCTGCTCCGTGCCCTGGGACGGGCCGCTCGGCCGGTCAGTGGTCGACGCGCTGGACATCGCCCGGGACGCGGGGAGCTATCCCTGGAGCTTCAGCGGGGTGATGGGTCTCGCCGAGCGCTGCCTGAACCCGGCCGAGGCGGACCGGCTCGCGGTCCTCACCACCACGCCGGACGAGCCGGAGGGCGCTTCACCCGGTGCGGGCGGCTACTGGTCGGAGGCGTTCCAACGCCTGGTCTCGACCCTGCGCCTGCGCGGCGCCATGGACGCGGAGCTGGCCCCGGGCAGCACGGAACGACCGCGAAGGGGGCCGGGGGAAGAGCGGGCGAAGGGCGGACAGGAGTCAGGAACGTGAGAGGCAGGGGGCGGGGCACACGGGTCCCGCCCACGGCGGGTTCGCCCTGCGGCCCCAGACCCTGCGAACCCGCCTCACGCCCCGGCCCCGCTCAGGCGCTCAGGCCCTGGACCGGGTCGAGGGCGTGCAGGCCCTCACTCAGGACAAGGCGCTCACGCCACGGACCGAGACCGGGCCACAGCGGGATCACGCCGCTGCGGAATCACGCCGCCGCGGGCTCAGGCCTCCGCGGGCTGGCGGACATGCGCGTTCACCCAGTCGACGATCGAGGCCGTCGTCGCTCCCGGGGTGAAGATCTCCGCGACGCCCTTCTCCTTCAGCGGAGCGATGTCCGCCTCGGGGATGATGCCGCCGCCGAACACCTTGATGTCCTCGGCGTCGCGCTCCTTCAGCAGCTCGATGACCTTGGCGAAGAGCGTGTTGTGCGCACCGGAGAGGATCGAGAGGCCGATCGCGTCGGCGTCCTCCTGGATCGCCGTGTCCACGATCTGCTCGGGGGTCTGGTGGAGCCCCGTGTAGATGACCTCCATGCCCGCGTCCCGCAGCGCCCGCGCGATCACCTTGGCCCCGCGGTCATGGCCGTCGAGGCCCGGCTTGGCCACCACCACACGGATCGGACCGGTCACACCCATCAATGCCTCCACATGCGTCTCCCGTACCCGGAGGGCCGGTGATGTGAACGAACGTTATCCACAGCATCCCGCACGGCGCCGTTTCGCGGTGGGCCGGGAGGGGGAAATCACACGTGGGACATGTTCGCCGGCGTCGTTCCCAGCACCTGGCGGCCCACCGGCCGCGCGGGGAGCGCCGCCAGGGAGCCGCAACGAGGTCGCCGCACCACCGTGCCGTCAGCCGCACGGCACGGTGGTACGGCCCCCGGCCGCATCAGGGCAGCCGACCGCCTCCGCAGCGACCCCCGTGAGGGCGTACGGGGCAGGGAGCCGCCTCCCCCGCATGCCGGTGCAGGAGGTCGGCCATGAAGGTCCTGTCCTTCCTACCCCTACTGCTGCGCAGCCGGTGTCTGCGCCCCACCTGGCTGTCGTCGACGCTGATCAGAGCCACGGCACTGGAGCTGGTGATCCTCGCCGGGCACGTGCTCATCTACCCGTCCGGCCTCACCCCCGAGCGCCGGACCCCCACACCTCCACCCGGCACCGACACCGGCACCGACACGGGCGCGGGCACCCGATCTGACACCGATCCCGGGCGGGTCACCCGTTCGGCGGACACGACCGCACTGCCCACCACGGCCGACGACCGCCCGCCGGTCGTTCTCCTGCACGGCTTCATCGACAACCGCTCCGTCTTCGTCCTGCTCCGCCGCTCCCTGGCCCGGCACGGCTGGCACCATCTGGAGTCGCTCAACTACTCGCCCCTGACCTGCGACATCCGCACAGCGGCCGAGCTGCTCGACCGCCATGTGGAGGAGATCTGCGCCCGCACCGGGCACCGCGAGGTCGACATCGTCGGCCACAGCCTCGGCGGCCTCATCGCGCGGTACTACGTGCAGCGGCTCGGCGGGGACCGCCGGGTCCGCACGCTCGTCACCCTCGGTACGCCGCACGGCGGCACGGCCGCCGCTCCGCTGGCCGGCGCGCACCCCATCGTCCGCCAGATGCGCAGCGGCTCCGATCTGATCGCCGAGCTGCGCCGCCCCGCTCCGGGCTGCCGGACACGGTTCGTCAGCTTCTGGAGCGAGCTGGACAGGGTGATACTGCCCGTCGAGACGGCGTGCGTCGATCACCCCGACCTCGACGCGGTGAATGTGCGCGTCACCGGAATCGGCCATCTCGCCCTTCCGGTGCATCCCGCGGTCGCGTCAGCGATCCGTCAGGCACTCGAGACCGACGGTGCGGCCATCGGGGCTCCGGGAGCCGCCTCCGTCGCGTGAGCTCGCGCCCCTGAAACACCGAACACCCCCTTCCTAATAGAACGAATTTCGAACATAGGGCCAAGGCTGCCTCCTCGCTCCACCGAAAGGCGGCCGATTGCCCGTTTCCTGAGGAGCTGGAAGCCGCCGAAGATTGTCGTCCTCACCTACCGCCGGGTACAGTCGCGGCCACTGCTCACCCCGGGATCCCCCCCACCGGCCCCCGGAACAGGTCCTGCTGCCGAGGCGAGAGAGAAGTTGGTGAACGACCAGCACCCCCACGCCGGGTATGCCGGATACGACAGCCAGTCCACCGGCAGCTTTGACACCGACCCGCTGTTCGGGACCCTTCCGGGTCAGCACGACAGCAGCCACGAGACGACGTACGGCGGCGGTTACGCCCCCGCGTACGACGCCGGCTACGGCGGTTACGCCGATGGCCAGTGGGACACCGGCGCGCATCAGCAGGCCTCGTACGACGCCTATGACGCCCAGGCCCATCCGCAGGCACCCCAGGGCTACGACACGACCGCCACCTGGATGCCCGAGACCGGAATCCCTGCCCAGGCCGCCGCCCCGCCCATGGACGCGACGGGCCAGTGGGACACCACCGGCTGGGACCACACCGGCCAGGCCGGTCAGTGGGCGGCGAGCGACACCGGCGCCTTCCCCACCACCACGTTCGACACCACGGCCTACGCGACCGGCACGTACAACCCTCCCGTTTTCGAGACGGCGGGTTACGAGAGCTACGCCGCCGCGGACACCGGCACCTACGACGCCACCGCCTGGAACACCGGCGCCACGCCCGAGAACGCCGCGTACGCACCCGAACAGACGTCGTACCCCACGCACGAACACCAGTCGGCGCCCTACGAGCCGTACGAGACGGCCGAGTTCGTCACGCACGACGGCGCCGGCTCCCACGACCTCCACGACTTCCCCGGCTCCCACGGTCAGGCCGGAGCGGACGAGGCCGGTGCGGCGGGGACGCACCCGTACACGGACGCGTACGACGAGTCCTCCGAGGCCGGAGCCCCCGAGACCGTGCCGGACGTCGCCGACGTGACCGCGGAATCCGCCTCCGTGGCGGGCTCCACGCGCCCCGTGAGCCGTTCCGCCGCCCAGCGCGGCGGAAGCCGGGGCCGACGCCGCACCCCCGCGAAGCGTTCCGCGCTGCTCACCGTGGCCGTCCCCTCCGCCTGCGTCATGAGCGTCGCGGGCATCGCCGCCGCCTCGGTGGGCGGCGTCGGCGGGGGCGAGGAGACGAAGGACGACACCACGTCCATGGCGGCCGCCGACACGGTGAAGCCTGCCGTGGCCAACAACAAGCTGGATACCCAGCTCGCCAACCTCAGCGCCGACGCCGAGAACTTCGCCGACCGCGCCAGCCGCACCCAGGAGCGCATCGACCTGAAGGAGCGTCAGGCCGCCGAGAAGAAGAAGCGCGAGGAGGAGGCAGCGCGCCGCGAGGCCGCACGCCCCAAGTTCGTCCTGCCTGTGAAGCAGCACGGCCTCAGCGCCACCTACGGCCAGGCCGGTGTGAACTGGATGTCCGTGCACACGGGCATCGACTTCCCCGTCTCCTACGGCACCCCCGTGATGGCCGCGACCGACGGCACCGTCCGCACCCAGTGGAACAGCGCCTACGGAAACATGGCCATCGTCACCGCGGCCGACGGCACCGAGACGTGGTACTGCCACCTCAGCACCACCAAGATCCGGTCCGGCTCGGTCAAGGCCGGCGACGTCATCGCCCACTCGGGGAACTCCGGCAACTCCACCGGCCCGCACCTGCACTTCGAGGTACGGCCCGGCGGCGGCTCGGCGATCGACCCGATGCCATGGCTCCGCAGCCACGGCATAAACCCGTACTGAGACCGGCCGGCACCTGGGTGCCGGCCGGTACGGGTCAGAGCTTCTCGACCGGCGCGTAGCGCAGCAGCAGCTTCTTCGGCCTCTCGTCGCCGAAGTCGACCGTCGCCTTCGCCTGGTCGCCGAACCCCTCGACGGCCGTCACCGTGCCCAGACCGAACTGGTCGTGCGTGACCCGGTCCCCCGCCACCAGGGTGACCACCGGCTTGTCCGCGGTGCGCCGAGTCGCGAAGCCCGAGGGCCCCGACTTGGAGCGCGACGAGGAAAGCGACGACGTGATCCCCGACGTCGGTCCCGCCGGAGCCGCCATCGGGCCCTTGCGCTTCCACTCCAGGTGCTGGTCCGGGATCTCCTCCAGGAACCGCGACGGCGGGTTGTACGAAGGCTGTCCCCAGGCGCTGCGCATGGAGGCCCGGGTCAGGTACAGCCGCTCGCGGGCGCGCGTGATGCCCACGTAGGCGAGCCGGCGCTCCTCCTCCAGCTCCTTCACCTGACCCAGCGCGCGCATGTGCGGGAAGACACCGTCCTCCATGCCGGTCAGGAACACCACCGGGAATTCGAGGCCCTTGGCGGTGTGCAGCGTCATCAGCGTCACGACACCGGAGCCGTCCTCGTCCTCGTCGGGGATCTGGTCGGCGTCGGCGACGAGCGCCACCTTCTCCAGGAATTCGGCGAGCGTGCCCGCGCCTTCCTCCTCCGCCCGCTCCTGCTCGAATTCGAGAGCGACGGAGGCGAGCTCCTGGAGGTTCTCGATACGGGTCTCGTCCTGCGGGTCGGTGGACGCCTGGAGTTCGGCGAGATAGCCGGTCCGCTCCATGACGGCCTCCACCACGACCGCCGGTCCGGCGCCGGACTCCACGATCGTGCGGAGCTCCTCCATCAGCGTGTTGAACCGCTTCACGGCGTTGGCCGACCGGGCCGCCATGCCGTACGCCTCGTCGACCCGGCGAAGCGCCTGCGGGAAGGAGATCTTCTCGCGCATCGACAGGGCGTCGATCATCGCCTCGGCCCGGTCGCCGATGCCCCGCTTGGGCACGTTGAGGATGCGGCGCAGCGGGACGGTGTCCTCCGGGTTGGAGAGGACCCGGAGGTAGGCCAGGACGTCCCTGACCTCCTTGCGCTCGTAGAAGCGCACTCCGCCGACGACCTTGTAGGGCAGCCCGACGCGGATGAAGATCTCTTCGAAGACACGGGACTGGGCGTTCGTGCGGTAGAAGACGGCGACGTCGCCCGCCTTCGCGTCCCCTGCGTCCGTCAGCCGGTCGATCTCGTCGGCGACGAACTGCGCCTCGTCGTGCTCGGTGTCGGCGACGTAGCCGGTGATCCGGGTGCCGGCGCCCGCGTTCGTCCAGAGGTTCTTGGGGCGGCGGCTCTCGTTGCGCTCGATGACGGCGTTGGCCGCCGACAGGATCGTCTGCGTGGAGCGGTAGTTCTGCTCCAGCATGATCGTCGTCGCGTCCGGGTAGTCCTCCTCGAACTGGAGGATGTTGCGGATGGTCGCGCCTCGGAAGGCGTAGATCGACTGGTCCGCGTCACCGACGACGCACAGCTCGCCAGGGGCGTCGGCCTCGCCCGCCGGGCCGACCAGCTCGCGCACGAGGGTGTACTGCGCGTGGTTGGTGTCCTGGTACTCGTCGACCATGACGTGCCGGAAGCGGCGGCGGTAGTGCTCGGCGACGTCGGGGAACGCCTGGAGCAGGTGGACCGTCGTCATGATGATGTCGTCGAAGTCCAGGGCGTTGGCCTCGCGCAGCCGCGCCTGGTAGAGCGCGTAGGCCTGGGCCAGCGTCTTCTCGAAGCCGTCGGCGGCCTGACCGGCGAAGGTCTCCTCGTCGATCAGCTCGTTCTTCAGGTTCGAGACCTTCGCCGTGAACGACTTCGGCGGGTAGCGCTTCGGATCGAGGTCCAGATCGCGGCAGACCAGGGCCATCAGGCGCTTGGAGTCGGCGGCGTCGTAGATCGAGAACGACGAGGTGAAGCCGAGGCGCTTCGACTCACGGCGCAGGATCCGCACGCAGGCGCTGTGGAACGTCATGACCCACATGGCGTTGGCGCGCGGGCCGACGAGGTCCTCGACGCGCTCCTTCATCTCGCCGGCGGCCTTGTTGGTGAAGGTGATCGCGAGGATCTGCCCCGGGTGCACCCCGCGCTCGGCCAGGAGATGGGCGATGCGGTGGGTGAGCACCCTGGTCTTGCCCGAGCCGGCCCCGGCGACGATGAGCAGCGGCGACCCGGCGTGCACCACGGCGGCGCGCTGCTCGGTGTTCAGCCCGTCGAGCAGCGCGGCGGCGTCGACGACGGGGCGCGGGGCACCGTCGCGGTAATAGGCGTCGCGCGGCGGCGGAGGCGCGTCGAAGACGTCCTCGAAGAGGCCCTCCGGCACCGCTTCGGGTGCGTGCTCCTCAGGGGGCGGCGCGGGGCCGTCCTCCGCTTGCTGGAGGCCGGTCAGGAAACTGTCGTCAAAGAGGCTGCTCATCGCCTCACGAGTCTAGGCGGCCGCACCGACAGCCCGGGCCGCATCGGCGACAAGCACCCTGGACCGTGCGCGTATCGAGACGGTTCGCCCACGCTGGGTGAGATTCCGGGGTCGTTTCCGGCCACGCGGACCGCCGCAAGGAAAAGGTCACGAAAACGTATCGGGCATATCGAACATCAACCTTCACAGGGACACCACGGGTTGGCTAGCGTGCTCCGACGGGTGCCCCGTACCCCCTTGAGGCGAACCGCGCCGCACGGGCACCCCCGCCGAATCCGTACTCCCGCGAAGGGGGCCCGGAACCGGGGACCCACACGCAGCACCGGGGTGAATCGGTCCGTCTCCACCGGACCGTAGGGCAGCCTTCCGTTCCGCCCGAACCCGACAGCTAACCCGGTAGGCGGTCCACGGAAGGAGATGCCGGCCTTGGCGTCGCATCGCAAGCCGCGCACCCGGGTGCGCACCACCACCCCTGCCGTCGGTCTCACGACCGCGGCGCTCGCCTCCGTCACCCTGCTCTCCACGCAGAGCGCGACGGCCGCCCCCGCCGAGCCCAAGCCCAGCATCGAGGAAGTGCAGAAGAAGGTCGACGACCTCTACCGGCAGGCCGGCACCGCGACGCAGCAGTACAACAAGGCGAAGAGCGCGTCGGCCGAGCAGCGCTCCAAGGTCGACGCACTGCTGGAGGCCGCGGCGAAGCGTGCCGACAAGCTCAACGAGACCCGCCGGGAGCTGGGCAACTACGCGGCCGCGCAGTACCGCGGCGGCTCGATCGCCCCGACGGCGACGTTCTTCCTCGCGGACGACCCGCAGTCGTACTTCGACCAGGACCAGCTGATGGCCCGGATGACCAGCCAGCAGCAGAAGACGGTCGCCGACTTCCGTACGCAGCAGAAGGAGGCGGCGGCCAAGCGCGTCGAGGCGACGAAGAGCCTGGAGACGCTCACGGAGTCGCAGTCCTCGCTGCGCACCAGCAAGCAGCAGGTGCAGACGAAGCTCACCGAGGCCCGCACGCTGCTGTCGAAGCTGACCGCCGAGGAGAAGGCGCGGCTCGCCGAGCTGGAGCGCAAGAAGGAGGCGGAGGCCAAGCGCAAGGCCGAGGAGCTGGCTAGGCAGCAGGCCGCCGCGCGGGAGAAGGCCGAGCAGGCCGCCAAGGAGGAGGCCGCGAAGGAGGAGGCCGGCACGGGGACCGGCACCGGCACCGGCACGGGCTCCGACAGCGGTTACGCGTCGAAGGCCGAGAAGGTCCTGGACTTCGCGCGCGCCCAGATCGGCAAGCCGTACGTGTGGGGAGCCACGGGCCCGTCCTCGTACGACTGCTCCGGCCTCACCCAGGCCGCGTGGAAGGCGGCGGGCGTCGATCTGCCGCGTACCACCTGGGACCAGGTCGAGGTCGGCACCCGGGTGGCCACGGCGGACCTGCAGCCGGGCGACCTGGTCTTCTTCTACGACGACATCAGCCACGTCGGCATCTACAAGGGCGACGGCATGATGATCCACGCGCCGAAGCCGGGCGCGAACGTCCGCGAGGAGTCGATCTACTACATGCCGATCTACGGCAGCGTGCGCCCGGCGTAACCGCGAGGCGCAACGGCTCACGGCCCGAAGCGGAGGAGGGGCCCGGGATCCCCCGGGCC
>NZ_JBHWZS010000162.1:0-18847 GCF_042728155.1 Streptomyces sp. NPDC060209 | reverse complement strand
ACAGTTCCACGAGGTCGAACTCATCTGCTCCGACCCGGCGGAACACGCACACGTGCGGGGCCCTTCGGTGTGCGCGGGGCCGCTGCTCTCCTGGCCCGAATCGGCGTGACCCGCCCAAGGAAGGCGGCGAGGGTCACCGAAGCCGGCAGCGGCTGACCCCTCGCGTCCGGGGCGCCGCGGCACGGGCTACGGGCGCCAGAGCCACGGCAGCGCGTCCGTGCCCAGCCCGGCGACGGCCGGCCGTCCCGCGTCGTCGACGTGGAGTACGGCCCCGTCCAGGGCCACCGGTCCGCCCGTCCGCACGGAGAGCGCCTCGGCCGTACGGAGCTGGAGGCGGCCCTCCGATGTGCGGCCCAGCAGCACCGGGCCGCGCGGCGGCGAGGCGGCAGTCACGGGGCCGTAGCCGTCGAAGCCCGGTTGCTCCGACGCGGCCCCCGGCCGGACCGCGGTGAGTCGGCCCGAGGCCTGGCCGCGGTAATACACGGCTACGGAGCCGTCGGCGGCGGGCAGCGCGGCCGGGGGCGTCCCTGGCACCGGGCCCTCCCCGATCTGGGTGCGGGCCGTCAGCTGGTCACCGGGTTCGTCCTGGGTCCAGTGGTGCACAGCGTGGTGGCCGGCGCCGTACACGTGGACGCGTCCGGCCCCGTCCACGGCGGTGGCCAGGCCGTCCTGGACCTCGCCGCCGCCCATGTCCTGCCACGGGCCCCACCTGCCGTCGGTGTTCCTCACCCGGGTGCTGAGGCCTTTCTCCGCGGTGCGTACGAAGAGGTGGACGCGGCCGTCCGGGGCCGCCTGGGCCACCGGTACACCTATGCGGCGCCCGTCGTCCCGCCGGGGGGAGGGGGTACCGACACCGCGCCAGGCGAGGAATCCGCCGTCCTGGGCGCTCTGTTCCAGCACCACGATCTCGCGGTCGTTGTCGGTGCCGTGGCCGGCCAGTGCCGCGAAGCGCAGCCCGAACACGAGCAGACGGCCGTCGCCCGTGGTGGCCGAGCCCAGGGCGGGTGCCAGGGGCCCGCCGCCGAGATCCAGCGGGGGACCCCAGACCCCGCTGCCCGTCGTGGTCTCCTGCCACCGGACCAGGCGCAGGCCGAGCACGGCGTACGCGCCGAGCCGGCCGTCGGGTCCGGCGGCCGTGACGACGCGGGGGCCCGGGTAGCGGTGGTGGGTGGAGCGGACCCAGCCCTTGCGGTTGGTCAGAGGACGGTCACCGCCGACGTTGTAGTCGCCGCAGCCGGAGGGGTTGCCGCAGTCCCAGTCCGGCGACCCGCCGTAGGGGACGAGGTGGGCCGCCTTCTCCTCAAGGACATCCGACGGCAGGTTCTTCGGCCAGTGCCGGTTGTAGTAGCCGCGGTAGGCGGTCACCCCGAAGCCGGGCACCTCGCCGCCCGCGGCCGTGGCCCCGGCCGTCCACCGGATCATCGCGGCCCAGCTGAAGCACGCGGCGGCGGTGTGGTCGGCGTGATCGGAGTAGCCGTGCTGTTCGCTGTCCTTGCGGCGTACGGCCTCGGTGCTGTGCTGGACGTCGGGATCGGGGTCGAGCGTGTGGACGACGGTGGGGCGGTAGTCCCGCATCAGTCCGACGAGGACGTCCAGCAGCCCGTCGTACGTGTACGAACCGGCCCGCCGCACCGGTGAGTCGTCGGCGACCACGGTGCGCAGGGCGAGCCGGCGGTCCTGCCAGAGACTGGGCAGCCCGAGCCGTTGGCGGGTGGTGTGCATGGCCGTGTTGAGGAAGATCAGCTCGACCCTGCGCCCCCCGGCGGCCAGGGTGTTGACCTCGGCCCGGTGCCCGTCGCCGAGCTCGGCGACGGATATCTCCCACGGTGTGAACTTCTCCAGCCCGAGGAGGGTCGCGTACGCCTGCCGGAGCCCCTGGTGGCGGGCGGAGGAGTACGCGGCCTTGTCCGCTGCCGGGCGGGCGCGGCCGGGGATCTTGTTGACCCCGTCGGCCTCGCCGGCCGTGAGGTACACGCAGACCAGCGGCGTCCCTGCGTCGAGTGCGCGCCGGGTGTCCGGGTTCATGAAGTACAGGTCGTCGTCCGGGTGGGCGAGTATCTGCATGAGCAGTGCCCGGCGGCCGGTGCTGATGGCCTGGCCGGGGGCCGGATCAGGGGCGGGATCGGTACGCCGGGGCGGCGGCACCGAGCAGGCGCTGAGTGCCGCGCCGGCGAGGGCCGTGGTCATGACGGTGCGTCGTCGCACACCGTTTCCGGGCAGGGCAGGTCCATCCGTCACGCCACGCACTCCGTCCGCGTCCCCCCGCAGCGGACGGGCGGGTGCCCAGAGCTGCGTGCTGTTGGTCAGCGCAGGTCAGGGCTGTGCGCCTGTTCCTGCGGGGGGATAGACGGAGATCGGGGCGGCCGGGTTGCCCGGTGGGGAGGGCCTGCTCGTGGCCGAGGCTCCGGACGGGCCGCGTCCGGTTCCGCGAGCCGGTCGGTCAGCGGGCCGATCCGGCCGCGAGCCGGGTGAGCGTGCCGCGGCGCCAGACCGCGCGGAGGTTGAGGGTGTCGCTGATGGTGGTTGTGGGGTCGCCGTCCACCAGGAGCAGGTCGGCGCGGAGACCCTCGGCGATGCGGCCGCGGTCCGTCAGGCCGAAACGACGTGCCGGGGTGAGGGTGGCGGCGCGCAGGGCCTGAACCGGCGTGAGGCCGGCCCGGACGAGGTACTGCAGCTCGTGGTGGACGCCGGCGCCGTGGACCATGCCGCCCAGGAACGGCAGCGGCATGGGGGCGGCGTCGGTGCCGGCGAGGAGATCGACCCCGGCGTCGTGCAGTGCCTTGACCGAGGCCAGGACGTCCTCCAGCTTGCCCTGGGGGTAGCGGTTGTAGCTGCTGCGCAGGGTCTCGTTCCAGGCGGGGTCCAGACGTGAGCCGACGCGCGGGTCGTCGGCGAGGTCCGAGCCGGTGATGCCCGTCATCGAGGCGTTCAGGACGACACAGGGGGCGACGAACGCGCCGGAGGCGGCGATGAGACCGATGATCTCGTCGGTGTGCGGCTGGTCCATGAACAGATGGGCGAAGCCGTCGATGCCGGCTTCGATCGCCATCAGCGTCGCGTCGACGGTCAGGGTGTGGGCGATCGTGAGCATCCCGTGCCGGTGCGCCTCCGCGACCCCGGCGGTCAGGGTCGCCTGGTCGAGCATGGGCAGGCCGGGGTGCCCCTCGACGGAGCCGTCGTCGACCATGAACTTGATGTAGTCCGATCCGGCGGCGACGAGCCGCGGGATGAAGCCGACCGCTTCGGCCGGGGTGCTGGAGAACGGCATCAGCGGAGCCGGGCCGTGGTCCCGCTGTTCTCCGTGGCCCGATTCTCCGGATTCCGGTTCTCCGTGGCCTCCCGGTTCGAAGTCCTCGGGGAGCAGTTCGCTGGGGTGCCCGCCGGGCGGGGTGATGCCGAATCCCGAGGAGCGGACATCGGCGACGGAGTCGTTGCCGAGCAGGTGCTCACGGTTGCCCCTGGTGTACATCCCCTGCATCTCCAGCTCCGTGGTGACGCCGAAACGCAGCGCCAGCGCGAGCCCGTCCTCGGAGGTGTGGACGTGGGAGTCGATCAGACCGGGCAGGAGCGTCGAGCCCGAGGCGTCGACGATGTCCGCCCCCGCGGGCGGCTCCCCGCCGACCGCGACGATGCGGGTGCCGTCCAACAGGACGGTGGTCTGCTCCCGGACGCGCTCGCCGTCGAACACACGGGCGCCGGTGATGGCCGTAACCATGCTGCTCCACCTTTCTTCGCAGGCCGGAAGGCCTGGTGCGGCGAACATCCTCACCGCGTCGGTCAGGCCAATGCTACGTGCAACTCCATGCATGTTTGCACACAACTGCTGTTTGCAAGCTTCTGCGGTAAGGTCGTGGCGTGACGTTCTCCGATGCCTCCACCCCGCAAGGAGAGGCCCTGCTGGATGCCGTGGGCGTGGCTTTCGCCCGACTCCGGCGGCGCACCATGCAGGCTCCTGTGGACCCCCCGGTGGGCCGTAAGGACCTCAAGCGCAATCTGGTCCTCAACCTCGTCGACGAGGCGACCGTGGCGGGCGGTGAAATCACGGTCGGCGGGCTCGCCGATCACCTCATGGTCGATCCGTCCGTGGCCAGCCGGATGGCGAGCGACTGCATCACCCATGGCTATCTGGTCCGCACGGCCTCGCAGCAGGACGGCAGGCGCACCGTGCTCCGGCTGACCGAGGACGGCATCACCCTTCTCGGCCACTTCCGCAGCCAGCAGCGGCAGGCCTTCGAGCACATCACTCGTGACTGGCCCGCTGAGGAACGTGTCGAATTCGCGCGGCTGCTCCTGAAGTACGCCGACGCCACGGCCCAACTCCCCACGCCCGGCAGCGAGGACGGTCCCTCCGCGCGGTGACTGCGCCCTTCCGGCCGCTCTTGCCGCGGAATGTCCGGGGCGAGAGCGTCACGTGATCGTCACCGTTCGTTTCGCACTCTTGTCTGAATGCTGCGCGGCGGCATCAACTGGTGGCGGCAGAGTCGTGTGGGGGAGTGGAACAGAACAGTGAGCACCAGAACGCCGGCAGGAGAGCCGTCCGAGGCAGGAGAGCCGTCCGGTCGCCCTGACGACGGGGGCTCCGTCTCCGACGAGCAGTGGGCGGAACTCATCCGGCAGGCCGAGAGCGGCGGGGGCGACGCTCCGAAGGAGCCCTCGGCCCGTGCCCGGATGGTCACCGCGCGTCTGCGGGCGCTGGACGAGGAGGCTGCCGCGAGCGGGAGGCGCCGGGGCAGGAAGGGCGGTCCGGCCGAGCAGTGGCAGCCGGACGGCTGGCGCACCGGACCCACCTTGCAGCAGAGGAACGGCCGCTCACGGAAGCGCATCGCCGGGGTCCTGGGGTTCGTCGTGGTCGCGGCGATCCTGGTGGTCACCATGCGGCCGAGTCTGCTGACCGACCACCTTCCCGGAGGCGGCGGCTCCGTGGACGCCGCGCCGCTGCCCGCCGAGACCGCGCCGCCCACTGCCGCGCCTGCCGACGGGCCCGACCTGGAGCGGCCGACACGGGAGGAGCCCTTCCGGGGCTCGCCCGCGCTCCGCTGGGCGGACGGGGCTGCGGGGATCGAGATCCCGGAGGCCGAGGCGGTCGGAGGGATGAGCAAGGACGAGGTCGCGCAGGCCCTGCGGACCACCCGGCAGTTGCTCGTCGACGCCAACCTCGACCCGGCCACCCTGCGCGGGGAGAAGCCCGAAGAGGCGCTGGACCTGATCGACCCCTTGCAGAAGGGGGAGCGTGAGCGACTTGAGCGGTCGCTGGCGGAGCCCGGCGGGGAACAGGACCCGCTGATGCTGTTCAGCCGGTTCGATCCGGACGAGACCCAACTGGTGGGAGAGGTCGTCAAGACCCGCGGACGGATGACCTTCGAAGCGGGGCCCACGGGCTCCGTGGAGGTGCACGCCGACTACACCTTCGTCTACCCGTTGGTGAGGGTGGGCGGCGATGAGGTGGCGCGCACGATCGTGCGGCGGAAACTCACGACGGCGCTGCACGACCCGGAGCGGTTCGTGGCGACGCCCGGCAAGCTCTCCGTGGTCAGTTCCCAGCAGAACTTCGGCAACTCCGCCTGCGAGGTGAACGACGGCTTCCTGCACCCGGCCTTCCCCGGCGACAGCCCGGACCCCGACCGCGGCGGGGCTGACGTGGACCCCTACGACCGCAGTGAGTGGCAGCCCGACGGGTCCTGCGGCACGCTCACCCGTACGTGAGGTGAGGTGCGCCGCCCCGTCAGCGGCCGCGTACGCAGGAGCTTGGCCGGGTGCTTCGGCGGGACCGGCAGGTCGGTCGGCAGCGCATGGCGGACGCTGTCGGGGTGCCGGGCCCTGAGATCGGCGTGGACGCGCGCGCATGGACCCGCTTCCTGGAGTACGCGGCGGGAAGCTGGCCCCGCTCTGCCCGGGGCCGGCCGCGATCAGGTGCTGGGCAGGCGGACCATGTACGTGTCCACCGGGTCCTCCCGCTCGGTGGTGAAGCCGTGGCGTTCGTAGAGCCGGCGCGCGGCGCTGCCCCGGAGGACCTGCAGGCGGACCGGCACGCCCTCGGCGTCCGTACGGGCGAGGAGCTCGGCCAGGACCGCGCCGCCTATGCCCCGGCCCTGGAGCTCCGGGGCGAGGAAGAAGCTCTCCAGCCACCGGCAGCCATCCCCGGAGGGGCGCAGGGTCACGCACCCCGCGAACGCGCCCTCCGCCTCCAGCACCACGGTGTGCTCGGGGGCGTAGGAGTCACGGAACCGCTGCCGCACGCGGTGCTCGTCGTACCGGCCCAGTCGTTCCAGGTCCGGGCGCATGACGACGGCCCGGAGCTCGGCCATGACCTCGACGTCCTCGGAGGTGGCGGGACGCAGGCCCCAGCCCTGGACGGTGCTCGTAGACATGGCCGGATTCTGTCAGGCCTCGGCGAACAGGCTCTCGGCCGTGGTCGCCGGGTCCGGAAGTCCCCCTGGCGTATGCGCAGGAGGCGTCTTCATCCCATCCACGGACACGTCGAACGGTCATGCGACTGCATGCCGGGCCGAGCTGTGCGGTCCTCCGGAAAGGCGCCTGCGTTTGACCGGTCCCTCACAGGGGGTAAGATCCCCGGCCCGATTGGCCAGGCCCCGGAGCCGTGTGGCACACTAGCCAGGTTGCTCGGTTGAGTGTCAATGCTGCGCGCCTCCCGCCGGGAGGACCGGAAGCGAGTCCCACAGTACTCGTCGACCCCCAGGGTCGGACGTACGGGAATCTTTCGGGAAGTTCAGCAGGGCGCAGGCCAGGCACCCGGTGGGGTTTCGCCCCCGGCAGCGCGGTTTCGGCCCGCACCCCCTTGGTTGGGAAATCCTTCGGGAGATCTTCGTAGAGGGGATGCGACACGCCCGACCGCGTGGGTCGGAGGCGGAGGTTACGAGAACTTCCGGGTTCCAGAGCGTTATTGAGAGACAGGACTACTAGTAGCCATGGCGGGACAGAAGATCCGCATCCGGCTCAAGGCCTACGACCACGAGGTCATCGACTCCTCGGCGAAGAAGATCGTCGAGACGGTGACCCGCACTGGTGCGTCGGTCGCGGGCCCGGTGCCGCTGCCCACTGAGAAGAACGTGTACTGCGTCATCAAGTCGCCGCACAAGTACAAGGACTCTCGCGAGCACTTCGAGATGCGCACGCACAAGCGCCTCATCGACATTCTCGACCCCACGCCGAAGACGGTTGACTCGCTGATGCGCCTCGACCTGCCGGCAGGCGTCGACATCGAGATCAAGCTCTGAGGGGACGGGCCGAGATGAGCAAGAACATCAAGGGCGTCCTGGGCGAGAAGCTCGGCATGACCCAGGTCTGGGACGAGAACAACCGGGTTGTCCCGGTGACCGTCGTCAAGGCCGGTCCGTGCGTCGTGACGCAGGTTCGCACGAATGACAGCGACGGCTACGAGTCGGTCCAGATCGCCTTCGGCGAGATCGACCCGCGCAAGGTGAACAAGCCCCTCAAGGGCCACTTCGCCAAGGCCGACGTGACCCCGCGCCGCCACCTGGTGGAGCTCCGCACCCCTGACGCCAGCGAGTACACGCTGGGCCAGGAGGTCACTGCCGAGGTGTTCGAGTCCGGCGTCAAGGTTGACGTCACGGGCAAGAGCAAGGGCAAGGGCTTCGCCGGTGTCATGAAGCGTCACAACTTCAAGGGCCTCGGCGCCGGCCACGGCGTCCAGCGCAAGCACCGTTCCCCCGGTTCGATCGGTGGCTGCGCCACCCCTGGGCGTGTCTTCAAGGGCATGCGCATGGCCGGTCGCATGGGTAACGAGCGCGTCACCACCCAGAACCTGACCATCCACGCGGTTGACGCGGAGAAGGGTCTGCTGCTCATCAAGGGCGCGGTCCCCGGTCCGAACGGCGGCCTCGTCCTGGTCCGTACCGCGGCCAAGGGGGCTTGAGGTAATGAGCACCATTGACATCCTTTCGCCGGCAGGCGACAAGGCCGGTACCGTCGAGCTCCCCGCGGAGATCTTCGACGCGAAGACCAGCGTTCCGCTGATCCACCAGGTCGTCGTCGCACAGCTGGCAGCTGCCCGTCAGGGCACGCACAAGACCAAGACCCGCGGCGAAGTCCGTGGTGGTGGGCGCAAGCCGTACCGCCAGAAGGGCACCGGCCGCGCGCGCCAGGGTTCGACCCGTGCGCCGCAGTTCGCCGGCGGTGGCGTCGTCCACGGCCCGCAGCCGCGTGACTACTCGCAGCGCACCCCGAAGAAGATGAAGGCCGCCGCCCTGCGCGGTGCCCTCTCGGACCGGGCGCGTCACTCCCGCATCCACGTCGTCACCGGCGTGGTCGAGGGTGGGATCTCCACGAAGGCCGCCAAGACGCTGCTCGGCAAGATCTCGGAGCGCAGCAACCTGCTCCTGGTCGTCGACCGCGCCGACGAGGCCGCGTGGCTGTCCGCTCGCAACCTGCCCCAGGTGCACATCCTGGAGCCGGGCCAGCTGAACACGTACGACGTGATCGTCTCTGACGACGTGGTCTTCACCCAGGCCGCTTTCGAGTCCTTCGTGTCTGGCCCCCAGACCGCTGAGACCGAAGGGAGCGCCGCCTGATGAGTGAGGCGACCGTTACCAGCTCGACCATCACGAGCAAGACCTACTCGGACCCGCGCGACGTTCTCGTCAAGCCGGTTGTCTCCGAGAAGAGCTATGCGCTGCTCGACGAGAACAAGTACACGTTCATCGTCGCGCCCGGCTCCAACAAGACCCAGATCAAGCAGGCCGTGGAAGCGGTCTTCTCGGTCAAGGTCACCGGGGTCAACACGATCAACCGGCAGGGCAAGCGCAAGCGGACCAAGACCGGCTTCGGCAAGCGCGCTGACACCAAGCGCGCCATCGTGACCCTCGCCGAGGGCGACCGTATCGACATCTTCGGCGGCCCGACCTCCTGACGGAGGTCGAGTCGTCCGGAATCGGACGAGGACTGAGAAATGGGTATCCGCAAGTACAAGCCGACGACCCCGGGCCGTCGTGGCTCCAGCGTCGCCGACTTTGTCGAGATCACGCGGTCCACGCCGGAGAAGTCGCTGGTCCGCCCCCTGCACAGCAAGGGCGGCCGTAACAACGCCGGTCGTGTGACCGTTCGCCACCAGGGCGGTGGCCACAAGCGCGCCTACCGAGTGATCGACTTCCGTCGTCACGACAAGGACGGCGTGCCGGCCAAGGTCGCGCACATCGAGTACGACCCGAACCGCACCGCGCGCATCGCGCTGCTGCACTACGCGGACGGCGAGAAGCGTTACATCGTCGCCCCGCGTGGCCTGTCGCAGGGTGACCGCGTCGAGAACGGTCCGACCGCAGACATCAAGCCCGGCAACAACCTGGCGCTGCGCAACATCCCGGTCGGTACGACCATCCACGCCATCGAGCTGCGGCCCGGCGGCGGCGCGAAGTTCGCCCGTTCCGCGGGTGCGTCCGTGCAGCTGCTGGCGAAGGAGGGCACGATGGCCCACCTTCGTATGCCTTCCGGAGAGATCCGGCTGGTCGACGCCCGCTGCCGCGCCACCATCGGTGAGGTCGGCAACGCCGAGCAGTCGAACATCAACTGGGGCAAGGCCGGCCGTATGCGCTGGAAGGGCGTTCGCCCGACCGTCCGCGGTGTCGCGATGAACCCGGTTGACCACCCGCACGGTGGTGGTGAAGGCAAGACCTCCGGTGGACGTCACCCGGTCTCGCCGTGGGGTCAGAAGGAGGGTCGTACTCGCTCGCCGAAGAAGGCATCGAGCAAGTACATCGTCCGCCGCCGCAAGACGAACAAGAAGCGCTAGGAGCGGGTTTAGATGCCGCGCAGTCTCAAGAAGGGGCCCTTCGTCGACGGCCACCTCATCAAGAAGGTGGACGTACAGAACGAGGCAGGCACCAAGAACGTCATCAAGACCTGGTCCCGTCGCTCGATGATCATCCCGGCCATGCTGGGTCACACCATCGCGGTGCACAACGGCAAGATCCATGTCCCGGTGTTCGTCACCGAGTCGATGGTCGGCCACAAGCTCGGCGAGTTCTCGCCGACTCGCACCTTCCGCGGCCACGTCAAGGACGACCGGAAGTCGAAGCGCCGCTAGCGCGGGGTGGAAACGACTATGACTCACACCGAAGGGACAACCATGGAAGCCAGGGCCCAGGCGCGGTACATCCGCGTCACGCCCATGAAGGCCCGCCGCGTGGTGGACCTCATCCGTGGCATGGATGCCACGGAGGCTCAGGCGGTCCTGCGTTTCGCCCCGCAGGCCGCGAGCGTGCCGGTTGGCAAGGTGCTTGACAGCGCCATTGCCAACGCTGCACACAACTACGACCACCCTGACGCCTCTTCGCTGGTCATCAGCGAGGCGTACGTGGACGAGGGCCCGACCCTGAAGCGGTTCCGTCCGCGTGCTCAGGGCCGTGCCTACCGGATCCGTAAGCGGACCAGCCACATCACCGTGGTCGTCAGCAGCAAGGAAGGAACCCGGTAATGGGCCAGAAGGTAAACCCGCACGGGTTCCGGCTCGGCATTACCACGGACTTCAAGTCCCGTTGGTACGCCGACAAGCTGTACAAGGACTACGTCAAGGAAGACGTTGCCATTCGTCGCATGATGACGAAGGGCATGGAGCGAGCCGGCATCTCGAAGGTTGAGATCGAGCGCACCCGCGACCGCGTCCGCGTTGACATCCACACCGCCCGCCCGGGCATCGTCATCGGCCGCCGTGGCGCCGAGGCCGACCGCATCCGTGGCGAGCTGGAGAAGCTGACCGGCAAGCAGGTCCAGCTGAACATCCTCGAGGTCAAGAACCCCGAGGTGGACGCTCAGCTGGTGGCCCAGGCCGTCGCCGAGCAGCTCTCCTCCCGCGTCTCCTTCCGTCGTGCCATGCGTAAGAGCATGCAGAGCACGATGAAGGCCGGCGCCAAGGGCATCAAGATCCAGTGCGGTGGCCGCCTCGGCGGCGCCGAGATGTCCCGCTCGGAGTTCTACCGCGAGGGCCGCGTGCCCCTGCACACGCTCCGTGCGAACGTCGACTACGGCTTCTTCGAGGCCAAGACGACCTTCGGCCGCATCGGTGTGAAGGTCTGGATCTACAAGGGCGACGTCAAGAACATCGCCGAGGTTCGCGCCGAGAACGCCGCGGCCCGCGCCGGTAACCGTCCGGCTCGTGGCGGCGCCGACCGCCCGGCCGGCCGCGGTGGCCGTGGTGGCGAGCGTGGCGGCCGCGGCGGTCGCAAGCCGCAGCAGTCCGCGCCGGCAGCGGAGGCCCCCAAGGCCGACGCTCCCGCCGCCGCTGCTCCGGCTGAGAGCACCGGAACGGAGGCCTGACCGAAATGCTGATCCCCCGTAGGGTCAAGCACCGCAAGCAGCACCACCCGAAGCGCAGCGGTATGTCCAAGGGTGGCACGCAGGTTGCGTTCGGCGAGTACGGCATCCAGGCGCTGACCCCGGCGTACGTGACGAACCGCCAGATCGAGGCAGCTCGTATCGCGATGACCCGCCACATCAAGCGTGGCGGCAAGGTCTGGATCAACATCTACCCGGACCGTCCCCTGACGAAGAAGCCTGCCGAGACCCGCATGGGTTCCGGTAAGGGTTCTCCCGAGTGGTGGATCGCGAACGTCAAGCCCGGACGGGTGATGTTCGAGCTGTCCTACCCGAACGAGAAGATTGCTCGTGAGGCGCTCACCCGCGCTGCTCACAAGCTTCCGATGAAGTGCCGGATCGTTCGGCGCGAGGCAGGTGAGTCGTGATGTCGGCCGGTACCAAGGCGTCCGAGCTGCGCGAACTGGGCGGCGAGGAGCTCCTCAACAAGCTCCGCGAGGCCAAGGAAGAGCTGTTCAACCTCCGCTTCCAGGCGGCGACCGGACAGCTCGAGAACCACGGTCGGCTCAAGTCCGTCCGTAAGGACATCGCCCGGATCTACACCCTGATGCGCGAGCGCGAGCTCGGTATCGAGACGGTGGAGAGCGTCTGATGAGCGAGAAGACTGTGACTGAGACGAACACCGACCGCGGTTTCCGCAAGACCCGTGAGGGTCTGGTCGTCAGCGACAAGATGGACAAGACCGTCGTCGTCGCTGTCGAGGACCGCGTCAAGCACGCGCTGTACGGCAAGGTCATCCGCCGTACGAACAAGCTCAAGGCCCACGACGAGCAGAACGCTGCAGGCGTCGGCGACCGCGTTGTCATCATGGAGACGCGTCCGCTGTCTGCCACGAAGCGCTGGCGCATCGTCGAGATCCTCGAGAAGGCCAAGTAATCCCTGAGGGGGTCTCCCCTCAGGACAGTTCCGCCAGGCTCGGCAGGGGCTTCCGCAACGGAGCCCCTGCCGGGAACCGGCAGACGATCAGGAGATAGACGTGATCCAGCAGGAGTCGCGACTGCGCGTCGCCGACAACACGGGTGCGAAGGAAATTCTCACCATCCGTGTTCTCGGTGGCTCGGGTCGCCGCTACGCGGGCATCGGTGACGTCATCGTCGCCACCGTGAAGGACGCGATCCCCGGTGGCAACGTGAAGAAGGGTGACGTCGTCAAGGCCGTCATCGTTCGCACCGTGAAGGAGCGTCGTCGTCCGGATGGCTCGTACATCCGCTTCGACGAGAACGCCGCTGTCATTCTCAAGAACGACGGCGACCCCCGCGGCACCCGTATCTTCGGCCCGGTGGGCCGTGAGCTGCGCGAGAAGAAGTTCATGAAGATCATCTCGCTCGCGCCGGAGGTGCTGTAAGCATGAAGATCAAGAAGGGCGACCTGGTTCAGGTCATCACCGGTAAGGACAAGGGCAAGCAGGGCAAGGTCATTGTGGCCTTCCCCACGCAGGACCGTGTTCTCGTCGAGGGTGTCAACCGGGTCAAGAAGCACACCAAGGCCGGTCAGACGGCTCGCGGCTCGCAGACGGGTGGCATTGTCACCACCGAGGCCCCGATTCACGTCAGCAACGTTCAGCTGGTCGTGGAGAAGGACGGCAACAAGGTCGTCACCCGCGTCGGCTACCGCTTTGACGACGAGGGCAAGAAGATCCGCGTTGCCAAGCGGACCGGTGAGGACATCTGATGACGACCACCACTGCGCCGCGTCTCAAGACGCGCTACCGCGAGGAAATCGCCGGCAAGCTGCGTGAGGAGTTCTCGTACGAGAACGTCATGCAGGTTCCCGGTCTGGTCAAGATCGTGGTCAACATGGGTGTGGGCGACGCCGCCCGCGACTCCAAGCTGATCGACGGTGCCGTCAGGGACCTCACCACGATCACTGGCCAGAAGCCGGCCGTCACCAAGGCCCGCAAGTCGATCGCGCAGTTCAAGCTGCGCGAGGGGCAGCCGATCGGCTGCCACGTCACCCTCCGTGGTGACCGCATGTGGGAGTTCCTGGACCGTACGCTGTCGCTCGCGCTTCCGCGTATCCGTGACTTCCGTGGCCTGTCGCCGAAGCAGTTCGACGGCCGTGGCAACTACACCTTCGGTCTCACGGAGCAGGTCATGTTCCACGAGATCGACCAGGACAAGATCGACCGGGTCCGGGGCATGGACATCACCGTGGTCACCACGGCGACCAACGACGACGAGGGTCGTGCCCTGCTTCGTCACCTCGGCTTCCCGTTCAAGGAGAACTGACCGTGGCGAAGAAGGCTCTGATCGCTAAGGCCGCCCGTAAGCCGAAGTTCGGCGTTCGCGGGTACACCCGCTGCCAGCGCTGCGGCCGGCCCCACTCCGTCTACCGCAAGTTCGGCCTGTGCCGCGTGTGCCTTCGTGAGATGGCTCACCGTGGCGAGCTGCCGGGCGTGACCAAGAGCTCCTGGTAATTCTCCTTCGCCCTCCGGGCGTTGGGAGTACCAGAAGCTCTCGGTAAGTATCTGGTCGGCAGGAGCCCCGCTTTTCATGCCGTAGGCTTGAAGGGTTGGGCGCCTGCCGCCCTGACCGACTTACTACGCCGTAGGTCCCCGCACCGCACCCGTCCCGCCACTGAGTGGGGAGAGGGATGGCGCATACAGGAAACCCCGGCGAGAGAGGCCGAAGGCCAACTCATGACCATGACTGATCCCATCGCAGACATGCTCACGCGTCTGCGTAACGCGAACTCGGCGTATCACGACGATGTCGCAATGCCGCACAGCAAGATCAAGTCGCACATCGCGGAGATCCTCCAGCAGGAGGGCTTCATCACCGGCTGGAAGGTCGAGGACGCCGAGGTCGGCAAGAGCCTCGTTCTCGAGCTGAAGTTCGGGCCGAACCGCGAGCGTTCGATTGCCGGCATCAAGCGCATTTCGAAGCCGGGTCTGCGTGTATACGCAAAGTCCACCAATCTGCCGAAGGTTCTCGGTGGCCTGGGCGTGGCGATCATCTCCACGTCCCACGGTCTCCTGACCGGCCAGCAGGCCAGCAAGAAGGGCGTAGGTGGGGAAGTCCTCGCCTACGTCTGGTAGTCGGGAACGGAGGAATAGCTCATGTCGCGAATCGGCAAGCTCCCCATCCAGGTTCCCGCCGGTGTGGACGTCACCATCGATGGCCGCACGGTCGCGGTGAAGGGCCCCAAGGGTTCCCTCTCGCACACCGTCGCAGCGCCGATCGAGGTCACCAAGGGTGAGGACGGCGTGCTCAACGTCGTCCGCCCGAACGACGAGCGTCAGAACAAGGCCCTTCACGGCCTGTCCCGCACGCTGGTGGCGAACATGATCACCGGCGTGACCGCGGGATACAGCAAGGCGCTCGAGATCAGCGGTGTCGGTTACCGAGTTCAGGCGAAGGGCTCCAACCTGGAGTTCGCCCTGGGCTACAGCCACCCGATCCTCATCGAGGCCCCCGAGGGCATCACCTTCAAGGTCGAGTCGCCCACGAAGTTCAGTGTCGAGGGCATCGACAAGCAGAAGGTCGGCGAGGTCTCGGCGAAGATCCGCAAGCTGCGGAAGCCTGACCCGTACAAGGCCAAGGGCGTCAAGTACGCCGGCGAGGTTATCCGCCGCAAGGTCGGAAAGGCGGGTAAGTAAGCCATGGCATACGGTGTAAAGATCGCCAAGGGCGACGCCTACAAGCGTGCCGCCCTCAAGCGCCGCCACATCCGCGTGCGCAAGCACATCTCCGGTTCGCCGGAGCGGCCGCGCCTGGTTGTGACGCGTTCCAACCGCCACATCGTCGCCCAGGTCATCGACGACATCGCGGGCCACACGCTCGCGTCGGCGTCGACCCTGGACACGTCGATCCGTGGTGCGGAAGGTGACAAGAGCGCCCAGGCCAAGCAGGTCGGCGCCCTGGTCGCCGAGCGTGCCAAGGCTGCAGGCGTCGAGGCCGTCGTGTTTGACCGCGGTGGTAACCAGTACGCCGGGCGGATTGCCGCTCTGGCTGACGCCGCCCGTGAAGCCGGGCTGAAGTTCTAAGCCCCGGTTCCTACGCACAGCGGACGTAACAGAGAGAGGTAAATCCAATGGCTGGACCCCAGCGCCGCGGAAGCGGTGCCGGTGGCGGCGAGCGGCGGGACCGGAAGGGCCGTGACGGTGGCGCTGCCGCCGAGAAGACCGCGTACGTCGAGCGCGTCGTCGCGATCAACCGCGTCGCCAAGGTAGTGAAGGGTGGTCGTCGCTTCAGCTTCACCGCGCTGGTCGTGGTGGGCGATGGTGACGGCACCGTCGGTGTCGGATACGGCAAGGCCAAGGAAGTTCCCGCGGCCATCGCCAAGGGCGTCGAAGAGGCCAAGAAGAGCTTCTTCAAGGTCCCGCGTATCCAGGGCACCATCCCTCACCCGATCCAGGGCGAGAAGGCTGCGGGCGTCGTTCTGCTCAAGCCTGCTTCCCCCGGTACCGGTGTTATCGCCGGTGGCCCGGTGCGCGCCGTTCTGGAGTGCGCCGGCGTTCACGACATCCTGTCGAAGTCGCTCGGTTCTTCGAACCCGATCAACATCGTGCACGCGACCGTGGCGGCCCTCCAGGGCCTGCAGCGTCCCGAGGAGATCGCGGCCCGCCGCGGTCTGCCCCTCGAGGACGTCGCCCCCGCGGCTCTGCTCCGTGCACGTGCGGGAGCGGGTGCGTAATGGCTCGCCTCAAGATCACGCAGACGAAGTCGTACATCGGCAGCAAGCAGAACCACCGCGACACCCTGCGTTCGCTCGGGCTCAAGCGCCTGCACGACGTGGTTGTCAAGGAGGACCGCCCCGAGTTCCGCGGAATGGTTCAGACCGTCCGCCACCTCGTGACGGTTGAGGAGGTTGACTGACATGGCGGAGAACAGCCCGCTGAAGGCCCACAACCTCCGGCCTGCCCCGGGCGCCAAGACCGCCAAGACCCGTGTGGGTCGTGGTGAGGCGTCCAAGGGTAAGACCGCAGGCCGTGGTACCAAGGGTACGAAGGCTCGTTACCAGGTTCCGGAGCGCTTCGAGGGTGGCCAGATGCCCCTCCACATGCGTCTCCCGAAGCTCAAGGGCTTCAAGAACCCGTTCCGCACGGAGTACCAGGTCGTGAACCTGGACAAGCTCGCGACGCTCTACCCCGAGGGTGGAGAGGTCACGGTGGCCGATCTGGTCGCCAAGGGCGCTGTGCGCAACAACCACCTCGTCAAGGTCCTCGGACAGGGCGAGATCTCCGTGGCGCTGCAGGTTTCGGTTGACGCCGTCTCCGGCTCCGCCAAGGAGAAGATTGCCGCCGCAGGCGGCTCCGTCACCGAACTCGTCTGAGACAACTCGGACAGGGCTGTGGCCTGAACACCCGACCGGGGATGCCTCTCATTTGGGGCATCCCCGGTTGGTCGTTCCTAGGGGGGCATGTCCGCCGGTAAGGTGGCGTGCACTGTTGCTGTGGTAAGTCCCGGGCAAGCGCCCGGGGTCCTTTGTCTGTTACGTAATCGTCGATCCTCAAGACCGTCACCTCACGCTTTTGCGCGGGGGTCGCAGGAGGCACCGTGCTCACCGCGTTCGCCCGGGCGTTCAAGACGCCCGACCTGCGCAAGAAGCTGCTCTTCACGCTCGGCATCATCGTGCTCTACCGACTCGGGGCGCACATCCCCGTACCGGGGGTGAGCTACGAGAACGTCCAGACCTGTGTTGATCAGGCCAGCAAGGGCAACAACAGCCTCTTCGGTCTGGTCAACATGTTCAGCGGTGGTGCACTGCTGCAGATCACGATCTTCGCGCTCGGCATCATGCCGTACATCACGGCCAGCATCATTCTTCAGCTGCTGACCGTCGTCATCCCCCGGCTCGAAGCCCTCAAGAAGGAGGGGCAGTCGGGCACGGCCAAGATCACGCAGTACACGCGTTATCTGACCGTCGCGCTGGCCATCCTCCAGGGCACCGGCCTGGTGGCGACCGCTCGCAGCGGCGCGCTGTTCAGCGGCTGCCCCGTCGCCGATCAGATCGTCCCGAACCAGTCGATCTTCACGACCATCGTCATGGTGATCACCATGACCGCGGGCACCGCCGCCGTCATGTGGCTCGGTGAGCTCATCACCGACCGCGGCATCGGCAACGGCATGTCGATCCTGATGTTCATCTCGATCGCCGCCAGCTTCCCCGGCGCCCTGTGGGCCATCAAGCAGAGCGGCAAGCTGGCCGACGGCTGGATCGAGTTCATCACGGTCATCCTCATCGGCTTCGTGATGGTCGGCCTCGTCGTCTTCGTCGAGCAGGCCCAGCGCCGTGTTCCCGTGCAGTACGCGAAGCGGATGATCGGGCGCCGGTCGTACGGCGGTACGTCCACTTACATCCCGCTGAAGGTGAACCAGGCGGGTGTGATTCCCGTCATCTTCGCTTCTTCGCTGCTCTACATTCCTGCTCTAATCGTTCAGTTCTCCAACTCCACCGCGGGCTGGGCGACCTGGATTCAGGATCACTTCGTCAAGGGCGACCACCCGTACTACATCGCGACGTACTTCCTGTTGATCGTGTTCTTCGCATTCTTCTATGTGGCGATCTCGTTCAACCCCGAGGAAGTCGCCGACAACATGAAGAAGTATGGTGGCTTCATCCCGGGTATCCGGGCAGGTCGACCTACTGCCGAGTATCTGAGCTACGTGCTCAACCGGATCACTTGGCCGGGCTCGCTGTACCTGGGTCTGATCGCTCTGGTGCCGACGATGGCGTTGGCAGGCTTCGGCGGTGCTAACCAGAACTTCCCGTTCGGCGGGACGAGCATCCTGATCATCGTGGGTGTGGGTCTGGAGACCGTGAAGCAGATCGAGAGTCAGCTCCAGCAGCGCAATTACGAAGGGTTCCTCCGCTGATGCGAATCGTCCTCGTCGGGCCGCCCGGTGCCGGCAAGGGAACGCAGGCTGCGTTCCTTGCCAAGAATCTTTCGATTCCGCACATCTCCACGGGCGACCTCTTCCGCGCCAACATCAGCCAGGGCACCGACCTTGGCAAGCAGGCCCGCGCCTACATGGACGCGGGACAGCTGGTGCCGGACGAAGTCACCATCGCGATGGCCAAGGACCGCATGTCCCAGCCGGACGCCGAGAACGGCTTCCTGCTGGACGGCTTCCCCCGCAATGTGGGGCAGGCCGAGGCGCTCGACGAGATGCTTCTCGGCGAGGGCGTCAAGCTGGACGCGGTTCTTGACCTCGAGGTCCCCGAGGACGAGGTGGTCAAGCGCATCGCCGGCCGCCGTATCTGCCGTAACGACAGCGCGCACGTCTTCCACGTGACGTACAACCCGCCGAAGACCGAGGGCGTTTGTGACGCCTGCGGCGGCGAGCTGTACCAGCGGGACGACGACACCGAGGAGACGGTCCGCACCCGTCTCGAGGTCTACCACACGCAGACCGAGCCGATCATCGACTACTACCGGTCCCAGGGCCTGGTCGTGACGATCTCCGCGCTCGGCAAGGTCACCGAGGTGACCGAGCGGGCCATGGACGCCCTCAAGAAGTCCGACGAGGGCTGAGCCCTCCGCTCCACCACTGCAGCCGCT
>NZ_JBHWZS010000161.1:0-18938 GCF_042728155.1 Streptomyces sp. NPDC060209 | reverse complement strand
GGGGATCCGCCCGGCCGCCGTTCGTGGGCGGTGCTCGACGGTCCGCTCGGGCTCGAGTCCGGTGCGAAGCTGCCGGGTGTGCGGCTCGCGTACGAGACCTGGGGCAGGCTCGCGCCGGACGGCGCCAACGCGGTGCTGGTGCTGCACGCGCTGACCGGTGACAGCCACGCGGCAGGCGCCGCCGGGCCCGGGCATCCGTCACCCGGCTGGTGGGACGCGCTGATCGGCCCGGGCCGGGCGCTGGACACCGACCGCTGGTTCGTCGTCGCACCGAACGTGCTGGGCGGCTGCCAGGGCAGCACCGGCCCGTCCTCCCGGCGGCCCGACGGCTCCGTCTGGGGCGCCGCCTTCCCCTACCTGACGGTCCGGGACCAGGTGGCGGCGGAGGCGCGGCTCGCCGATGCCCTGGGGATCGACCGGTGGGCCGCGGTGATCGGCGGTTCGATGGGCGGCATGCGGGCGCTCGAATGGGCGGTGAGCCGCCCCGGCCGTACGGGATCACTGCTGATGCTCGCCGCTCCCGCCGCCTCCTCGGCCGAGCAGATCGCCTGGGGCAGCATGCAGATCGCCGCGATCCGGAGCGACCCGGGCTGGCAGGGCGGCTGCTACCACGACGCACCACCCGGCTCGGGCCCGCACCAGGGGCTCGGGCTGGCCCGGCGGATCGCCCATGTCACGTATCGCAGCGAGGCGGAGCTGGGGGCGCGTTTCGGCCGGCGGGCGCAGCCCGGTGAAGTGCCCTCACAGGGCGGGCGCTACCAGGTGGAGTCGTACCTCGACCATCACGCGGCCAAGCTGGTGCGCCGTTTCGACGCGGGCAGTTATGTGGTTCTCACCGAGGCGATGAACGCCCATGACGTGGGCCGGGGTCGAGGCGGTGTCGCGCGGGCGCTGCGCCGGGCGGACATGCCCGCGCTGATTGCCGGCATCGATTCGGACCGGCTCTATCCACCGGCGCAGCAGGCGGAGCCGGCGGCGCTGCTGCCCGGCGCCGACCGTCTCCGGATCATCGAATCCCCCTACGGGCACGACGGGTTCCTCATCGAGTCCGACCAGGTCGGAGCGCTCGTACGGGAGTTGCTGCCCCCGGCCCGCTGACCTGACCCGACCCCGGTCCCGACCGCTCACCTCTTCCCCCTGGAGAACCCATGAGTTCCGTACCACCGTCCGAAGCCGCGTACGACCGGAGGCGGCTTCACCAATGGACCCGCGGCCGTGCGAGATCTGCGGGGATCGACCGCCGTGATCTGCTGAAGCTGGTCGCCGCGGCCTCGGTCGCGGCTCCGCTGATCCCGGCCGCGGGGTCCCCCGCCCACGCGGCGCAGTCGCTCGCGGGAGTGGTGAAGCCCCTGCCGCCGGAGCTGTTCACGGTGCGCGGCACGAACGCCGAGACGAACTTCGCGGCGCTGCGGGACACCGGGCTGCTCACTCCCGCCGACCGCTTCTTCGTCCGCAACCACACCGCTACACCGGTCATCGACCCGGCGGACTGGAAGCTGACGGTCTGGGGCAGCGGGCTGACCGGCGGTCCGGTGGACTTCTCGTACGAAGCACTGCGCGCCCTGCCGTCCGTCACCCGCACCGCGTTCATCGAGTGCGCGGGCAACGGCCGGAGCTTCTTCACCTCGCAGCAGGGCCAGCAGGTCAGCGGCACGGCGTGGACCCTGGGTGCGATCGGGACGGCGCGCTGGCGCGGGGTCCGGCTCGCCGAGGTGCTGCGCCGGGCAGGCATCGGCGGGAACGCGGTCGACGTACTGCCCCGCGGCCTGGACGCGGAGGTCGTCAGCGACGGGACGAATCTGGGCCGGGTGCGCAGGCCCCTGCCGGTGGCGAAGGCCCTGGACGACGTACTGCTCGCGTACGAGATGAACGGGGAGCCGCTGCCGCCGGACCACGGAGCTCCGGTCCGGCTGATCGTGCCGTCCTGGGTCGGCATAGCCAACATCAAGTGGGTGGGCGACATCGAGGTGAGCTCGGAGCCGCTGCTGAGCCCTTGGAACACGGGCCTCTACCGGCTCTTCGGTCCCGGATACCCGCCCGAGGGCAGCGCGCCGCTGACCCGTCAGACGCTCAAGAGCGCGTTCGAGCTCGCGCCGGGCGCCTCGTTCGCCGCCCACCGCAGGCATCTGCTCACCGGCCGTTCCTGGTCGGGCGGAGCGCCGGTGCGCTCGGTCGAGGTCAGCACCGACGGGGGCACCCGGTGGCGTCCTGCGCGGCTGCGCGACGAGCCCAGGCCCGGGAGCTGGGTCCGCTGGACCGCCGACTGGGTTCCGAAGGAGGCGGGCCCGGGCGTGCTGCTCGCGCGGGCGACGGACCGCTCGGGCCGCACCCAGCCGGCGACGACCGCCCACAACACCCAGGGCTACCTCTTCGACGCGGTGGTGAGGCACCCGGTGACCGTGGTCTGAGCGGCTACTCGGGGCGGCCGGCGTAGTACGTGGCGATCATGTCCTGGCCGCCGTGTCCGGCCGCCTCCGCCCGGGTGAACCGTTCGGCGGAGGCGGCGACCAGGTCGAGCTTCACCCCGGAGGCCTCGGCCGCGTCGAGGATCAGCCGGGAGTCCTTGAGCGCGGTGGAGAGCGCGAAGCTCGGGCTGAGATCGCCGGAGAGCACCGCCGCGGACTTGCCCTGGAGGTACGGGGTGTCCAGCGGGCCGCCCTTCATCGCGTCCAGGAAGAGCTGCGGGTCGAGCCCGAGTCCCTCGGCGAGATTGAGGCATTCCGCCACGCTGTTGACCATGTTGATCACCCAGGTGTTGGCGACGAGCTTGAGCCGGGTGGCGGCTCCCGGTTCCTCCCCGATCCACACGGTGCGCTGCCCGATCGCCTCCAGGACGGGCAGTACGGTCGCGCGGGCACCGGACGGGCCGGAGACGAACACGGTGAGTGCGCCCTGCTCCGCGGGCTGCTTCGTGCCGGAGACCGGGGCGTCGAGGTAGACCAGCCCCAGTCCGGCGGCCCGGTGCACGAGGTCGGTCGTGGCGTCGAGGCCGACGGTGGAGCTCTGCAGCCAGACCTGTCCCGGGCGCAGGCCGGGTGTCGCGGCGGTGAGGGTCTCCGCCACGGACCGGCCGTCGTTCAGGGCGGTGAGGACGACGTCGGCTCCGCGTACCGCTTCCTCGGCCGTGTCCGTCACCGTGGCGCCGTGGGTCGCCAGCGGCTCGGCCCTGGACCGCGTGCGGTTCCAGACCCGGACGGGCAGCCGGTCCCTGAGCAGGCTGCGGGCCATCCCGGATCCCATGATGCCGGTGCCGAGGACCGCGACGATCGGTGCGCCCGGGGCGGATGCGGTGGTCATGGGGAGGTTCCCTTCGTCGGTGCGGCGTGGTCCGGGGACCGGTGGGTCTCAAGACTGCCGCAGCGCGCTCTCCAGTACGGCTCGGTGCACGGCTCTGGCGAGTCGCGCGCCCCAGCGCGAACGTGGTCCGGCGAACGGTTCGCCCGGCTGCCCTCCCGGGTCGGGCGCGGCGACGCACACCGCGTCCGTCGGCGTCCCGGAGCAGTCGAGTCCGGCGTCGACGAGAGCCTGGACCTTCGCCTCGGTGGCGGTGGCCACCGCGTTGACCAGGGCGGCGTCGGAGAGCGCAACGGGGACGGTGACGACGATGTTGACGGTGCCGGGCGGCAGCGGGCCGTCGGAGCCTTCGGCCGGGGCGGCGGCCCATCCCCGCACACCGAGGCCACCGGTGACGGTCGCGGTCACGCCGCCGTCCTCGGCGACGGTGTACGCGGTGACATCCGCGGCGGTCATCAGCCCGGCGCCCGGGCCGTCGAGCGCCTCGGCCGCCGCGATCTCCGCCAGGTGCCGGTCGGGGTCGAGCCGGGGATAGCCGCCGGGCACCTGGGCGTTCAGGATCCAGGCGCGCGGACCGATCCCGCCGCCGAGCACGGCGCTGCTGCACACCCGCCAGCCGGGTCCCAGCCGCCAGACCAGATGGTGCAGTCCGAGGCCGTCCTCCTGCCGGGCCAGCAGCTCGCCGCCCTGCCGGGGCACGCTGATGCCTACGGATCCGATGGCGCACCCCCCTGTCAGGCCTGCCGACGATCGGCGGCGGCGCGTCGATCATACGGTCGTGCCAGGGCCGCATCTCCGGCGCACCCGGGAGAGTGCTCACTCGAATGGCGTAACGCGTGTGGCGGACCGAGACACGCGTGAAACGGCGCCACCGCCCCTCCCCGGTGTCCTGCGCCGCTCGCCGCCCAGGCCGGGAAGTTGCAGCGTCCAACCGGGTGAGGCGCGATGGAATCCGGACGCGCCTTCCCTGCTGGACCCAACCGCAGGACGCGCCCGGGCGAGGAGGAATCGGCCATGGGAGCCGCTGACGGTTTCACGGATTCCGGAGAACTCGACGGTCTGACCGTCTACGACAGCGACGGCGAGAAGGTCGGCACAGTGGGGCGGGTGTACGTCGACGACGACACCGGCAAGCCCGACTGGATCACGGTCAAGACCGGCATGTTCGGCATGAAGGAGAGCTTCGTACCGCTTGCCGGAGCCCGCCGTGTGAGTTCCGACCTGCACATCTCGCATCCGAAGGACCGCGTCAAGGACGCCCCCAGGGTGGACGCGGACGCGCATCTCTCCGTATCGGAGGAGGAGGAGCTCTACCGGCACTACGGGCTGACCAGGAAGGGCACCGGTCACGCCGGAGCGGGCGGCGACGCGCGCACGACGTCCGGGACCGGAACGGCTGCCATGGGTGCCGCGGGTGCGGCCGGAGCAGCCGGTGCGGCCGGCAAGGCCAAGACCACCGGCACCCCGGCCGGCATGGGCACCACCGGTGCCGGCATGGGCAGGCATCGCGACACGGAGGCTTCCTCCACGTCCCGCCCGATGGCGGGAGCCGGAGCCGAGCGGGCCGCCGCGGGTGCCGGCGGCCGGGAGGAGATGGTCCGGTCCGAGGAGCAGCTCCAGGTCGGAACGGAGGAGTACGAGAGCGGGAAGGCGCGCCTGCACAAGTACGTCGTGACGGAGAACGTCACACGGACGGTGCCGGTGTCCCACGAGGAGGTACGCGTGGTGCGCGAGCCTCTGCAGCCGGGCGAGAAGGCGACAGGCGCGAAGGGCATGAACGACCTCGGCGAACAGGACGTCGAAGTCACCCTGCACGCCGAACGCGCCACCGTCCGCAAGGAGGCGGTCCCGGTGGAGCGGGTCCACCTCGAAACCAGCAAGGTCACCGAACAGAAGGAAGTCTCCGCCGAGCTCCGCAAGGAGAAGATCGACTACGCGGACGGCAAGGACACGGGCAGCGACAAGGACATGGGCGGCGAGTACGGCCAGGGACGGCGTCGCTGACCCCCTCACACAGCGGCGAAAGGCCGCGCGACAGTAGCGAGGGGCGGACCCGGGCGGTTCACGGGCCCGCCCTCTCGTCGCACTTCCGCCGTAGGCGGACGGCTTCTCCCGGCAGGAAGCGCACCGAGGGGCGCCCGTCCGGCCCTTCCGGCGTCACCACCGCGCGTACACGGTAGACATCCGCGATGAGTTCCTCGGTGATCACCTCCGAGGGCGTTCCGCCGGCCACT
Source organism: Streptomyces sp. NPDC060209 (assembly GCF_042728155.1). Lineage (NCBI taxonomy): Bacteria > Bacillati > Actinomycetota > Actinomycetes > Kitasatosporales > Streptomycetaceae > Streptomyces > Streptomyces sp. NPDC060209. Next base: position 13,410 of record NZ_JBHWZS010000161.1, on the reverse strand, counting down.
ACCCGGCCTTCCTTCATGACCGTCACCCGGTCGCAGAACATCGCGGCCAGATTGAGGTCGTGCAGCGCGACAACCGCGGTCACGGGCAGCGCGGCGACCAGGGACAGCAGCTCCAGCTGGTGCTGGATGTCCAGGTGGTTGGTGGGTTCGTCCAGCAGGAGCTCACGCGGCTCCTGGGCGAGGGCGCGGGCTATCTGGACCCGCTGGCGTTCACCACCGGACAGGGTGTGCCAGGACTGGGCGGCGCGGTCGGCGAGACCGGTGCGCGCCAGAGCCTCGCGCACGGCGTCCTCGTCCCCGGGGCCGGGCGCGGACCAGGCGCGCCGGTGCGGGATGCGGCCGAGCCGTACGACGTCCAGGACGCTCAGGTCGACCTGGGTGACCGCGTGCTGGTCGACGACGGCCACGCGACGGGCCACTCCTCGCCGGCCGGTTTCGGCGAGCGTGCGGCCGTCGAGGGTCACGACGCCCGCTCCGGGGGCGAGCACACCGGCCATCACCCGCAGCAGCGTGGTCTTGCCGGAGCCGTTCGGTCCCAGGAGGCCGACCGTGGCGCCGGGCGGCGGCGCGATGCTCACCCCGTCCAGGACCACTCTCCCGCCTGCCTCCCTGCTGACCCGCGCCGCCCGCAGGCCGTCGCCGGGTGTGCCTGTCCCCTGCTGCTCCCGGGTCATGCGCTCCTCCGGGTGCGGTAGAGGACCAGGACGAACGCGGGCACCCCGATGAGGGAGGTGACCACCCCGACCGGGACCTCCTGCGGATCGAGGACGGTCCTGGCCAGGGTGTCGACCCAGACCAGGAACACGGCTCCGGCGAGCGCGGTCACCGGCAGCAGCCTCCGGTGCCCCGACCCGGTCAGCGCCCGGGCGGCGTGCGGCAGGACGAGGCCGACGAACCCGATGGCGCCCGCCGAGCTGACGAGGGCCGCGGTCAGCAGTGCGGTCGTGCAGAGCAGCACGATCCGGGTGCGTGCCACGTGCACCCCGAGGGCGGCGGCGGCGTCCTGGCCGAAGGCGAAGGCATCGAGGGTACGGGCATGGCCGAGGCAGATCAGCAGGGTCACGGCCAGCACGGCGGAGCACATCCACACATCGGTCCAGCCGACCCCGCTCAGCGAGCCGAGCAGCCAGAAGAGCACGCCCCGGGTCTGCTCGGCGTCGGCGGCGGTCATCACGACGAAGGAGGTGAGCGCGGAGAAGAGCTGCATGGCCGCGACCCCGGAGAGCACGACCCGGTCGGTGGATCCGCCGAGTGTGTGGCTGAGCAGCAGGACGAGTACGAACGAGCACAGGGCCCCGACGAAGGCACCGCCCGAGACCGGCACCGCTCCCCCGCCGACGCCCAGGACGACGACCACGACCGCCCCGGTGGACGCCCCCGAGGACACTCCGAGGACGAAGGGGTCGGCGAGCGGGTTGCGCAGCAGCGACTGCATCACGGTGCCGCACACCGCGAGCCCGGCCCCGCACACCGCGGCGAGCAGGGTGCGGGGCATGCGCAGATTCCAGATGATGCCGTCCCGGATCGGGGTCAGCCGCCCGTCGCCGAGGCCGAGGTGCGAGGCCACGGCGGACCAGACGTCCGGGACGGAGATCCGGGCGGGTCCGATCGTGACGGCGACCGCGACGGACAGGAGCAGCAGGGCGACCCCGGCGCTCCACAGGAGGCCGTCGCGCAGGATCCGGGCTCCGGCGGCAGTCCGGGCGGGGGGCGGCGGCTCCGCGCGTACGTCCGGAGCGTGTTCGGTCCTCGTCACCCCGCGAGTCCGAACGAACGCAGCCCCGCCGCGACGCGCTCCACGCCCTCCACGGTCCGGATGGTCGGATTCATGGCCTGGCCGCTGAGCAGGACGTACCGCTTGTGCCGGACGGCGTCCATGTTCTTCGTGGCGGGGTTGGACTCCAGGAACGCGATCTTCTTCTCGGCGCTCTCGGCCGTCTGCGACTTGCGCGTCAGGTCGCCGACGACCAGCACGTCGGGGTTGCGGTCGGCGACGGTCTCCCAGTTGATCTGGGGCCATTCCTCGTGCGTGTCGTCGAAGACGTTCTTCGCGCCGAGCTCCTCGGTGATGATGCCGGGGGCGCCGCAGCAGCCCGCCAGATAGGGGGCCTCGGCATTGGCGAACCAGTAGAGCAGGGTGGCGTCGGACGCGTCGATGTCCGCGGTCGCCTTGTCGATGCGGCCCTGGAGACTCGTGACCAGTTCCTCGCCCCGCTCCGGGACGCCGAACACCTTGGCGAGGTCGCGCACTTCGCCGTAGACGCCGTCCATGGTCAGGGGCTCGGTGCGGGAGCCGTCACTGCTGCCGGTGTTGTCCTTGCCCGCGCAGTCGGTGGGTGAGAGGTACGTCGGTACGCCCAGCTCCTCGAACTGGTCGCGGGACGCCACACCGCCCTTGCCGAGGGTGGATTCGAACGAGGCACTGACGAAGTCCGGTTCCTCGGCGAGGACCTTCTCGGATGAGGGCTGGTTCTCGGCGATGCGGGGCACCCTGGCTTCGTCCTTCTCCAGGCCCTTCATCACCGGGTCCGTCCAGGTCGCGGTGCCGGCGAGCCGGTCGGCGAGGCCCAGGGAGAGCAGGATCTCCGTCGATCCCTGGTTGAGGGAGACGGCGTGACGCGGTGCCGCGTCGACGGTCACCGTGCGGCCGCAGTTCTTCAGGGTCACGGGGAAGCCGTCGGCCGCGCCGTCCGGTGCGGCGCCGTCGGACGTATCATCCCCTCCGCCGCAGGCGGTCAGGAGGACAAGTCCCGCGATGAGCAGGGCGGTTCGGCGTACGGTGCTGGCTATGGGCGGCACGGAGTCCCTCGGCGTCTCTGGGCTCATGCGCGAAGCCCGGTACGGTGTTCCGCCCCCGGTGCGGAAGCGGGTGCCAGCAGGTCTTCGGACTCGGATTCGTCCGGACGGAGCGCCTTCCCGGTGCACCCGAGGGTGTCCCAGTGGCCGTGGCCCCGCCCGTCCCCCTCACCGCTGCGCGTCAGCTCCGGATTCGCACCGGATTCCCTGACTCCACGTGGAGTGTGACTGGCGTCTGCAAGTTATCACGCGGCGTGTCGGCGGCCTCGGGGGCCGTCGCCGGTACGGCGGGCGGGCGTCTTCCCCCCGTACCGGCCGGCTGTCGGGCGGGTCAGCGCTTGGGGTGAACCGATTCGCCGCGGTCCGTCCGCGGCTTCCCGGCCCTGCGGGCGAGCACGGACGTCGTGCCCCAGTAGGCCAGCAGGACGGCGCGCAGACCCAGGATCTCCAGGCGCTCGCCCAGCCGCTCGCACACCGCCCGCTCCCTGCGTGCGGCGCTCATCGGGCGTCTGCCGGGACGGTGTTCCAGGGGGCCTCGGGATCGTCGTACGCGTCCGCGTAACCGGGGCCGGCGATCGGCCAGTCGGCGAGCAGCGCCTCGGGCAGGGCGAAGGAGTCGGCCAGTTCCGGGGCGTGCCCGGCGACGGCCGCGATCAGCTCCTCGGTGGTCTGCGCCAGGGCCTCGACCTGATCACCGCTCAGGAGACCGGCGGCCAGCAGATCACCGCTGTTGCGGGCCAGCCACTCGACGGCGAACAGCCGCTCAAGCTCTCCCAGCCGGTCCCTGGCGGCCCCTTCGGGCAGCGCCGCGCGGGCCTCGGCGTAGGCCTCGGCGGCCTGCCTGTACGCATAGGCCTCGACCCCGCGCAGGGCGGGACCCGAGGCCGCGTTCCATCGTCCGAGGTTGTCGGCGTCGGGCTCGCGCAGCGCGCGCTCCCTGGCCCGGGCGAACCAGATGTCCTGGAGCGAGGCGAGGAGTGCGCCGAGGAAGTCCGGGTCGGCCAGGTCGCCGGCGCACGGGGCCCGGACGTCCTCACGGCCGGGCTCGGCGGCGAAGAGCATGTCGGCAGCCGCCTTGGCGTACAGGGCGATGTTGTCGCCCTCCGCCGTGATGGCTCCCTCCACGCCCGTGACGAGTTCGGTCATGCCGTTGTTCTCCAGCAGTGCCTGCGCGCCACAGCGTTCACGGCTCTCGACGATGACGTCACGGGCCCGCCAGGTGATCCATGCCTTGGCGACATCGACGAGCGTCCCCGCGTCCGTCCGGCCCTCCTCGTCCGTACAGGCCTCCCACCGATCCTGTGCCCTGCGGTACAGCAGGCTCATGGCGAAGACGGTGGCCATGGCCGAGGCGAGCGGCCCGTGGTGGGTCCGGTGGGCGTTGACGGGCACCGGCGGCGTGCCCCGGGTCCCGGAGATCATGCGGTGGCCGCCGTAGCGCACGGCGACCGCCAGGGTCGCGCGGGCCGAGCCGGCCGCGCAGGCGCTCATGGAGATCCGGCCGGGCATGACCCGCCCGATGGAGGTCAGGAAGCGCCGCCGCCTGTCGCCCGGTCCGGTTCTGAACTCCTCCGGGGCGTCGCCCTCCTCACCGGATCCCAGCAGAGCGTCCCTCGGGACGAAGAGCCGGTCGAACGAGGTCAGGCAGTGGTCCACCGGACTGCCCATCCGTGCGGGAAGCCGCCGCACCCGGATGCCTGGCAGCGCCTGCACCTCGTCGGTGAGCGGCACCAGGAAGAGGCGTACGCCGTGGTCCGACCCTTCGGCCACCAGACGCGCCGCGACCAGTCCGGACTTCGCTCCGCCCGCCGGACTCGTGTTGGGCATGAACTTCTGCGCGCCGGCGTTCGGGGTGTCCAGGACGAAGCCGTCGCGTTCACGGTCGTACGTCGCGGTGGTCTCCATGGCCGCCGCGTTGTTGCCGTGCGCCACCTCCGTGCAGAGGAAGGTGCCGATGCGCCGCATCGTCAGATAGTCCGACAGGTCGCGGCGGCCCACGCAGTCGTGGTCGAGGAGGCTGCCGAGGAAGAGGTTGTAGTGGATGCCCGCCACGGTGGTCAGTGCGGGGTCCACCGGCCCGAGCCAGGCGTGCAGGGCGGCCAGCGCTCGTGGGTCGGCGGCGAGTCGGGCTCCGCTGTCGAGCGCTCGGTTGAGGATCCGCAACCGGTCGTAAGCGAGCTCCAGTCGCTCGTCGGGCGTTCCACCAGCGGGGCGGCGGAACGGTTCTGTACTGATCAGCCGCTGCCAGAAGCCGTGTTCGCGGCGGAATTCCGGACCGAGGAGGACGCCGGTCAGCAGTTCGGTCGTGGACGGTGGGACGGTGTCGGTAAGGGTCACGGTCATAACGAAATCAACGACCGGGGTACGGACGAGGACACCCTGGGCGCCCCTACCGCTCCGGGACGGGCAGAGCGGCCAGGGCAGCCTCCAGCTCCCCCTCGTCGGGAGGCAGGGCCCCGGCCCGCGCGACTGTCACGGCGGCAGATGCCACGGCGTGGCGCAGCACGTCGCCCAGGACGGCGGTGTCCAGGGAGCGCAGCCGTGCGCGGCCCTGCGCTCCGAGCAGTCCGTACGAGGCCAGGGCGTGCAGGGTGCCGGACATGAAGGCGTCGCCCGCCCCCACCGTGTCCGCGACCTGGACGGGCGGCGCGCCGATGCTCACCGCCGAGCCCGGCAGGAACGCCGTTGCCCCTCCGGCGCCCCGGGTGACCAGAACGACCGCCGGCCCGGAGCGCAGCCACCGCCCGGCGGCCTCCTCAGGGGTCTCGTCCGGGTAGAGCCATCGCAGGTCCTCGTCGCTGGCCTTGACGACGTCGCTCAGCCCGACGAAGCGCTCCGCCCGCAGCACGGCACGGGCGCGGTCCCCCATCAGCTCGGGCCGCACGTTGGGGTCGTAGCTGACGGTCGCCGCGGCCCGGTGTGAGCGGACGAGGTCCAGGACGGTGCCGGCGCCGGGCTCCAGGGCGGTGGCGATGGACCCGGTGTGGACGTGCCGGGGCGGCTCGACGGGCTCCTCCACCGGGCCCAGCGTCCAGGTGATCTCGAAGCCGTACGTGGCCCGGCCCGCGTCGTCGAGGTCGACCGTGGCGGCCGGGGTGGGGTCACCGCTCCCGTCCGTCAGGACCCGCACGCCGGCCGAAGCCAGGTGGTCCTCGATCAGCCGCCCGTTGGAGTCCCGGCCCAGCTGGGTGAGCAAGGTGGTGCTCCGGCCCAGTCTCGCCAGCCCGTACGCGACGTTCGCGGGGCTGCCGCCGGGATGGATCCGGTCCGGCGCGCCCGGCAGCCGGACGATGTCTGCGACGCATTCACCGATGACCAGGAGGGCTGGGCTGTCGGGCATGGGGCGGCTCTCCTGGAGGAATCGGGCGGCAGTGCCCGTGTGCAGCACGGCTGTCACGGGACACACTGCCGACGATTCTGCCCCGTGTGCGGGGAGCCGCGGAGACCCGGGGCTCAGGGGGCGTCCTTGCCCCCTTCGTCCCCGTACCGCCGCTCGAACTTGGCGACCTGGCCCTCGGTGTCGACCACCCTCGCCTTGCCGGTGAAGAACGGGTGGCTCTCGGCGGAGATCTCCACATCGATGACCGGGTAGCTGTTGCCGTCGTCCCAGTCGATCGTCTGCTCGCTGGACGCGGTGGACCGCGTCAGGAAGGCGTATCCGGCGGAGCGGTCGCGGAAGACCACGGGACGGTACGACGGGTGCTTGTCCTGTTGCATCTCTGCTCCTGGAGGTACGGGGATCTCGCGTCCCGGCTTCGGGCCAGCCTCGCCAAGGGCGGGGCCCCGCGCGATCCGGGGGCGTCCGTACGGAGCAGAGAGGGTGCTCAGTCGCCCGCCGCCCCCTCCAACGCGTCCGCCACGAGGGCGAGGAAGCGCGCGTGGGCCTGCGGACTGCACAGGGGTTCCGGATTCCACGGCACGGTCCGCGCGCGTCGCCCGGCGGGCTCCCAGGCAGGGGCGGCGACCTCGTCGAGCGGGATCGCGTTGGACCGGATGTCCGTCAGGACGATGCCGGGCTCCAGGGCCGCCGCGGCCGCCCAGTCGACGGTGGCCCAGTTGACGCCGGCGCCGTCGGGCGGGGACACGAGGCCGACCCCCAGCTCGGCCAGGACCCGCAGTTCGGGCCACATCTGGGGGCGGGCGGCATACGCCTGCTCCTGGCTCGCGGGGGAGAGTGCCACCACCCTGGCGCCGCCGGGAGTGGCGCGGGCGGCCTCGCGGAGCCGCTCACGGGCGGCGCGCAGGTCGTCGGCGGCATCCGGGACCGGGGCGCCGCCGAGCGAGCGCGCGAGCTCGGCGAACCGCTCGGCGACCCGGTCGAGGGTGCGCGCCTGGCCCACGTCGATCACCACGACCGGGACGCGCTCCTCCAGGTGCTTGGCGGTGTCCGGGTCCAGTCCGTAGAGCTGGCCGTGGCCGTAGCTGACGGCGACGACCAGGTCGGGCCTGCCGCGTAACAGCGTGTCCACGTCCAGGTCGTCGCCCGCGCCCCGGTAGTCCACGGCGTCCAGCGGGAGCGTGCCCGTCTTCGCGTGGTCGGGCTCCGGCCCGTCGTGTCCGGAGCCGAAGATCCCCTCCGGGCGTATCCCGTAGTCCCACAGTGTCGCTCCCGCCTGGACGTACGCGAGCACCCGGGACGGCCGGCGGTCCGCCACCGCCAGCTGGCCCCGGTCGTCCGCGAAACTCCACGCGCTCTGCTCGGTCATGCCCCTCACCCCTCCGAACCGGCGGCCTGGGCGCTCTCCCGGGCTCGCCTCCCACTACCTGCCCAGCCCACCGGCTCCACATCCTCCGTGGAGCGCCCCAGATAGGTGAGCGGCCCGGGGTCGGGGACGTCGATCACCTGGAATGCGAGCCGGTCGTAGAAGGCCCTGGCCGGGGTGTTCGCCGTCAGCATGGACAGATGGGCGGCCCGGACCCCCTTCCGGTGCAGGGCATCCAGGAAGGCGCGCATCAGCTCCCTGCCGTGGCCCTTGCGCTGCCACGGCGGCAACAGGTCGATGTGCAGGTGCGCGGGGTGTCCGTCCAGCTCCGGAAGGATCATCCGCTCGGGACGGTACAGAAGGGCCGTCATCGCCTCGGTGAGCGTCTCGGGTTCACCCTCCGGCTCGGGGAAGCGGTCCGTCACCAGGGGGAGCCAGATCTCGCGGAAGGCATCCACGAACCGGCGCGTGTCCGCCGTCCCCAGGACGTAGCCGACCGCACGTCCGGAACCGTCGTCCAGGACGAAGGTCAGCTCCGGTTCGAGATGGGCATAGGGCTCGGCGAAGATCGCGGGCATCAGCCCGGGATCGGGGTGCAGATGCGTGCTGTCGCCGCCGTTGTCGGCCGTGCGGACGCAGATGTCCGCGAGGGCCTCCCGGTCGGTGGGCCGGTAGGGACGTACGAACGCGGTTCGGGTCATCGCTCCATCCTTCCCACCTGGGAGCGCTCCCACAAGGCCCTTGGGCCCTTCAGGGCACCTCGCCCTCACGGCGGTCGTCCGTGCGGGCCAGTTCGACGTTGAACTGGGCGCCGGTCAGGAGTGCCAGATTGGTGAACCAGATCCAGATCAGGAAGACGACCAGGCCGGCCAGCGAACCGTACAGCCGGCTGTAGCTCCCGATGTGGGTCGCGTACAGCGCGAATCCGGCCGAGGCGATCAGCCAGAGGAACGCGGCGAGCACCCCGCCGGGCAGCCCTTTCCGTACACCCCGCGCCGAACGCGGACCGGTGCTGAAGAGGACCACGATGAGGCAGGCGACCAGGCAGAGCAGCACGGGCCATTTGAGGCCCGCCCACAGTGTCTCGCCGGCTTGTGCCAGGCCCAGCCGACGGCCGAGCCAGCGCGCCAGGGGCCCGGTGAGTACGAGGGCGAAGGCGCTGGCCATCAGCAGGACGAGCAGTCCGACGGCCGAGGCCACGATGATGTGCGCCTGGCGCAAAGGGGGCCTGGTGTCCTTCACCTGGTGCATGGCGTGCATCGCCCTGCGGAAGACCGCCAGATAACTCGAGGCGGACCATACGGCGCTCACACTGCCCGTGACGACCAGCAGCCAGACGGCGCTGCGCTCCTGGGTGGCCGCCTCCAGAGGCCGGCGGAGTGCCGCTCCTGACTCGGCCGGTGCGAAGGCCGTGATGTCGGCGATCAGGGCGTTGGTGGCGCCGGGGTTGGCCAGGCCGATGACGGAGACCGTGACGAGGAGCGCCGGGAGCAGCGCCAGGATGGCGTAGTAGGTCAGGGCCGCCGCCCAGTCGGAGAGGTCGTCGTTCCACAGCGATACGGGGGTCCGGCGCAGTGCGGTGCGCCAGCGCCTCCGCGAGGGGCGCCCCTCCGGGGGCGCGGTTCGTTCCGCGACGGAATCGTCGGTCCTGCTGGGCACGCGGTTACTCCGGGGGACGTAGGAAAGGGGGACGGACAGGACGCCGCCACCGTGTGCCCGGCGTCCCGGCTGCCCCCCTTTCTCTCATGCCTCGATCCCGCGGGTGTACTCCAGGTCGGCTCAGTCGTTGACGGCGGTGAGCAGCACCACCGCGTCCTCCAGGGCCAGCAGCCCGTGCCGCTCCTGGGGAATGGGGTGCAGCCCGCCCGCCGCGAGGTCCACGTCCCCGGATCCCGCGGTGAGCCGGACAGTGCCGCGCAGGACCTGGAGTGACGCGGCGGGCGGCGCGTTGTGCTCGTCGAGGGCGGATCCCTCGGTGAGCGCGATCACCGTCTGCCGCAGTGGCTCCTGGCGCAGCAGCAGGTGCGCGCTGCGCCCGTGCGCGTTGGCCCGGGCCGCGGCCAGGTGCTCGTCGGCGAGAGCGTTGAGATCATCCATACGACCACTGTGCCGCAGCCTCCGCTCCCCCGCTATCGCTTCGTACGCAGCCAGGCCGCGGTGTCGTCGGGCAGCAGACCGGAGTCGTCCACCGGGCCGCTGGTCAGCAGAATCTCCTCATGGCTCGGGAGCGGGACCGGGCTGCCCGAGAGGTTGACGACGCAGATCAGGCCGTGGGTCCGCATGAAGGCGAGGACTCCCGGGGGCGACGGGAGCCAGTTCAGACGGCCGTCGGCCGTCTCTCCGGGGGCGGCGGCGAAGCCCGGCTCGGCGCGGCGCAGCCGCAGCGCCTCGCGGTAGAGCGTGAGCATGGAGCCGGGATCGGTGCTCTGCCCGTCGGCGGCGTACGGGGGCCAGGCCGCCGGCTGCGGCAGCCAGGGTTCGACGGTGGACCCGAAGCCCGCGTACGGCTCGTCGGCGGACCATGGCAGTGGCACCCGGCAGCCGTCCCGCCCCGGGTCGATGCCACCGGAGCGCAGGTGCATGGGGTCCTGGATCCGCTCGCGGGGGATGTCGGCCTCGGGCAGTCCGAGCTCCTCGCCCTGGTAGAGGTAGACGGCACCCGGCAGCGCGAGGGAGAGCAGGGCTGCCGCCCGTGCCCTGCGGGTGCCGAGCTCCAGGTCGGTGGGCGTGTCGAAGACCTTGGCCGCGAAGTCGAAGCCGGTCGCCTCACGTCCGTAGCGGGTGACCGTGCGGGTCACGTCGTGGTTGCACAGCACCCAGGTGGCGGGGGCTCCCACCGGGGCGTGCTCGGCGAGCGTGTCGTCGATCGCGGAGCGCAGCAGCCCGGCGTCCCAGGGGCAGGCCAGGAAGTTGAAGTTGAAGGCGGTGTGCAGTTCGTCGGGCCGCAGATAGCGGGCGAAGCGCTCGGAGTCGGGGAGCCAGACCTCGCCGACGAAGATGCCGTCGTACCGGTCGGCGATGGCCCGCCACGACCGGTAGATGTCGTGGAGTTCGTCGCGGTCGATGTACGGATGGGGGTCGGTGCCCTTGACGAAGTCGGGCAGGGCGGGGTCCTTGGCGAGCAGGGCCGCCGAGTCGATCCGCACACCGGCGACGCCCCGTTCGAACCAGAAGCGCAGGACGTCCTCGTGCTCCTGGCGGACCGCGGGGTGCGCCCAGTTGAGGTCGGGCTGCCCGGGGGCGAACAGGTGCAGGTACCACTGGCCGTCGTCGACCCTGGTCCACGGGGTGCCGCCGAATTCGGAGACCCAGTCGTTGGGCGGGATCTCCCCCTCGTCGCCGCGTCCCTCCCGGAAGTGGAAGAGGTCGCGCTCGGGACTGCCGGGGGCGGCGGCCAGCGCCGCCTCGAACCAGCTGTGCCGGTCGGAGACATGGTTGGGAACGATGTCGATGATGGTGCGGATACCGAGCTCACGGGCTTCGGCGATGAGCTTCTCAGCCTCTGCGAGATGGCCGAAGGCCGGGTCGATGACCCGGTAGTCGGCGACGTCGTAGCCGCCGTCGGCCAGTGGGGAGAGATACCAGGGGGTGAACCACAAGGCGTCGACGCCCAGTTCGACGAGGTAGGCCAGCCTGGCCCGCACTCCCGCGAGATCGCCGGTGCCGTCTCCGTCGCCGTCGGCGAAGCTGCGTACGTAGATCTGGTAGATGGCGGCGTCGCGCCACCAGGGTGCGGTGGCCTCGGACGGACGGTTGGCTGCCACGTGGCGTTCCTTTCGGGCAGGTGGTACTCCGCCCCCGGCCCGGACGCGGGGCATGCGATGGGAGGGCCGGCGGCGGAGTGCTGGTGGGAGGCGGTGGTTCGGGGTGGCGTCAGCCCTTCAGGCCGCCCGCGGTGAGACCACTCATGATGTTGCGCTGGAAGAGCAGGAAGATGAGCAGCGTCGGGACGGACGCGATGGTGAGCGCGGCGATGAGGACGTTCTGCGGGACCCCGTTGGACAGCGAGTAGATGCCGACGTTGAGGGTCTGCTTGCCCGGGTCCGGCAGGGTGAGCATCGGCCAGAGGAAGTCCTTCCAGACTCCGACGACCGCGAAGATGGAGACGACGCCGAGGATCGGCCGGGAGATCGGCAGGACGATGGAGCGCAGGGTGCGCAGGGGCGAGGCACCGTCGATGGCCGCGGCGTCGAGGAGCTCACCCGGGATGGAGTCGAAGAACCGCTTCAGCAGGAAGATGTTGAAGGCGTTGGTGACCGAGGGCAGCCAGATCGCCCAGGGCGAGTTGAGCAGGTTGCGCTCGAAGACAGGCAGGTCGAGGACCGTCAGGTACTGCGGCACGACGAGGACGGTCGCCGGGATCATCAGCGTGGCGAGCATCATGCCGAGGATGACCTTGCCGAAGACCGGCCGCAGCTTGGACAGCGAGTAGGCGGCGGCCACGTCGAGGACGAGCTGGAAGGCGAGTGCCCCGAACGCGTAGTAGAGGGTGTTGAAGAGCAGCTGGGCCAGGTCCATCACGGTCCACGCCTGGGAGTAGTTCTCCGTGTGGATCGAGGAGGGGAAGGCGGTGGGCGGGCTCTGTACGACTTCCTGGGTGGTCTTGAGGCCGCCGGTGACCATCCAGTACAGGGGGCCGAGGAACACCAGGGTGAAGCCCACCGCCACCAGGCCGAAGACGATCCAGTAGACCGCCTTCCCCCGGGGCCGGCCGAGCTGGGCCGGTGAGATCAGGGTCCGCTGGCGGCCCTGGTCCGCGTCCCGGCGGCGGGCCTTGCGTCCGCCGGACCCGCGCCGGGAGACAAGCGTGTTCGATGCCATCGTCGTGCTCCCGTCCTAGTCTTCGCTGCTGCGGCTGAGGCGTACGTACACCGCGGAGAAGCCCGCGAGGACGACCAGCAGGAGGAGGCCGAGGGCCGCCGCTCCGCCGTAGTTGTTGAAGTTGAAGGCGTACTGGTAGATGAGGTAGACGACGGTCGTGGTGGAGCCCTCGGGGCCCGCGCCGTTGGTGAGCAGGAACGGCTCGGTGAAGACCTGCATCGTCGCGATGATCTGCATGAGCAGCAGCAGCGACAGGATGAGCCGGGTCTGCGGGATGGTGACGTGCCAGATCTTGCGGAGCACTCCCGCACCGTCGAGCTCGGCCGCCTCGTACAGCTCGCCGGGAATGCTCTGGAGGGCCGCGAGATAGATCAGTGTGGCCCCTCCCATGTTCATCCAGGTCGACGCGATGACGACGGAGAGCATGGACGTGCCTGGGTCCTGGAGCCATTGCTGGGCGGGCAGATGGAGGAATTCCAGGATGCGGTTGAAGAGTCCGTAGCCGGGGTCGTAGAAGTACTTGAAGAGCAGGACCGAGGCGACCGGCGGCAGCATGACGGGCAGGTAGACAAGCAGGCGCAGGTAACCCTGCGCGTGCCGGAACTCGTTGATCACGACGGCGACGACGAACGGGACCACGAAGCCCAGCAGGAGCGCCAGGACGGTGAAGAGCAGGGTGTTGCGCCAGGCCTGCCAGAACGCGGGGTCGTTGAAGACGTAGCTCAGGTTGGACCAGCCGGCCCAGGTCGTCCTGCCGTCCTCGGTCTTCTGGAAGGCCAGGACGAATTCCCTGACCATCGGATACCAGGAGAAGAAGGAGAAGCAGAGGACGGCTCCGATCAGGAAGCCGTGCGCCGTGATGTTGCGGCGCAGGGCGCGCACGAACTCCTCGCGGGCGGAGTCCGGCCCGGTGGGGCGTTGGTGGTTCCCGGGTGGCGGCGCGCTCGCCTTCCCGGTGGACAGGGTGGGGGCCGACATGGTGTCTCCTCGGTGCCGGTGCAGTGCTCGCAGACGGACGGTGCGGAGGCGGGGCCGGACCCGCCCGGCCCGGCCTCCGCGCGTCCGTTACTGGTTGGCCAGGACCTGGTCT
>NZ_JBHWZS010000160.1:0-19035 GCF_042728155.1 Streptomyces sp. NPDC060209 | reverse complement strand
CCCTGTACGCAGGGTGCGGCCCCCAGGCCATCGGCATGTCCGGCCATCTCCGGCATCTCCGGCCGTCTCCGGTTCCCGCCGGTCAACCGCTCGGCGCGGGGCGGACATCCGTACCGTTAGTGTGGGGCCCCGTCCGAGAGACGCGCCAACGCCCCGCCGGGGCGCGCGTGTACACCGATGCAGCCCCCGGGGGGAACCCCCTCCGGACCCGGCCGGAGGGCCCGAACCCCGATGTCCGTGCACAGCCACTCGGCGGCGCCCAACGCGGCCGCCGCCCCAGAGTTCCCCCGGCACGTCGTCACCGCCGTGCTCGTCTCGCACGACGGCGCACGCTGGCTGCCCCACGTGCTCGGCGGACTGCTCGGGCAGGAGCGCCCCGTACAGAACGTCGTCGCCGCCGACACCGGAAGCGCCGACGACTCCGCCCGCCTGGTCGCCGAGGCGCTCGGCGGTGAGCGCGTCCTCCATCTGGCAAGGCGTACGAGCTTCGGCACCGCAGTCGACGAGGCGACCCGCACGGCCGGCGTCCTCACCCCCGACGACCTGCCGTATCTGAAGCGCCCCAGCGGCTGGGACCCGGTCACCCGCAGCTGGCGCGACGACGCCTACGACCTGCCGGAGCTCCCGCACGGCGAACCGGTCCAGTGGCTCTGGCTGCTGCACGACGACAGCGCACCCGAGCCGGACGCGCTCGCCGAGATGCTCCGCGTCGTCGACAACGACCAGCACGCCGCGATCGTCGGGCCCAAGCTGCGCGGCTGGTACGACCGCAAGCAACTCCTCGAGGTCGGCGTCTCCATCGCCAACAGCGGACGCCGCTGGACCGGACTGGACCGCCGCGAGCAGGACCAGGGCCAGCACGACCAGGTCCGTACGGTGCTCTCCGTCTCCTCCGCCGGCATGCTGGTGCGCCGCGACGTCTGGGAGGAGCTCGGCGGCTTCGACCGCAGGCTCCCCCTGATGCGTGACGACGTGGACCTCTGCTGGCGCGCCCACATGGCCGGCCACCGGGTGCTCGTCGCCCCCGACGCCGTCCTGCGGCATGCCGAGGCCTCCGCCAGGGAACGTCGCCCCATCGACTGCGCCGGACGCTCCGTCGCCAGCCCGCACCGCGTCGACAAGGCGGGCGCCGTCTACACGATGCTCGTCAACGCCCGCGGCAAACAGCTGCCGTGGGCCCTGCTCCGCCTCGTCGTCGGCACTCTGCTGCGTACCCTCGCCTACCTCGTCGGCAAGGTGCCCGGGCAGGCGCTCGACGAGGTCGCCGGGCTCTTCGGCACCCTGCTGCGCCCCGGGCGGATCATCGCCGCCCGCCGCGCGCGCAAGGGAGGGGCGGTGGACGCGGCCGAGCTGCGGTCGCTCTTCCCGCCGCCCGGTGCCACGGTCCGCGCCACCGTCGAACAGGTCGCGGGCAACTTCGGCAACCGGACAGACTCCGACTCGGGCGGTTCGCGGCACGGAGCGGTCGAGTCCGGGCCGGGCGGTGACGACGCCGACTTCCTGGAGATCGAGCAGTTCGCCCGCCTCAAGAAGGTCGGCCGCAAGCCCGGCCCCGTGCTCTTCGCGCTCCTCCTCCTCATCTCGCTTGTGGCCTGCCGGGGTCTTCTCAGCAGCGGCGCCCTCGCGGGCGGCGCGCTGCTGCCCGCCCCCGCCGACGTCTCCGACCTCTGGGGGCGATACGCGGACGGCTGGCACCCCGTCGGTACCGGCGGAACCCAGTCCGCACCGCCCTACCTCGGCGTGATCGCCGCCCTGTCGGCGCTGTTCCTCGGCTCCACGGGCTTCGCGCTCACCCTCCTGCTGGTCTGCTCGGTCCCGCTCGCCGGGCTCACCGCGTACTTCGCCTCCCGGCCGCTGATCGAGTCCCGGCTGCTGCGGGCCTGGGCGAGCATCGCGTACGCCTTCCTGCCGGCCGCCACCGGAGCGCTCGCCACCGGACGTCTCGGCACAGCCGTGCTGGCCGTACTGCTGCCGCTGATCGCCCGCGCCGCCGTCGCCGCGCACGGGCTGCGGGGCGACGGCTCCACCGCACGCGGCAGCTGGCGCGCCACCTGGGCGTACACCCTGCTGCTCACCTTCACGACGGCCTTCACACCGATCGTCTGGCCGCTCGCGGTGGTCCTCGGCATCGGCGTGCTCGTGCTGCGCCGGAGTGACATCGCCGCGTACGGACTGCGCTTCCTGGCCATGGCCGGAACCCCGATCCTGGTCCTCGCGCCCTGGTCGCTGTCCCTGCTGACCAGCCCGGCCGGCTTCCTGAAGGAGGCCGGGCTCGACATCGGTACGGGCACGGCTTCGGCGCTCGACCTGCTCGGCATCAGCCCCGGCGGCCCCAAGGCCGCGGGCGGCGTCCTGCTGCTGGGCATCGTGCTTGCGGCGCTGGCCGCGCTGCTGCGCGGGGAGCGGCAGTTCGCGATCCGTACCACCTGGGTCGTCGTGCTCGTGTCCCTGGTCTTCGCGGGAATCTCCAACGGCTCCACCTGGGCGGGGCCCGCCACCCTCGTCTACGGAATCGCACTGCTCACCGCAGCACTGCTCGGCGCGGACGGCGCCCGGGTGCGGGTCGCCGCGCTGAGCTTCGGCTGGCGCCAGCCGGTCGCAGCGCTGATCGCTCTGGCCGCAGGGCTCGCGCCCGTCCTGGCCGCGGCCGGCTGGATGATCGGCGGCGCGGCCGGTCCGGTGGAGCGCCGCGACCCCGTGCAGGTGCCCGCCTTCGTCGCGGAGGAGAGCAGCACCCGCGACCAGGCGCGCACCCTCGTGCTCGGGGGCACGTCACCGGCGGCCGTCTCGTACAGCCTGGTCCGCGGCTCGGGCGCCCGTCTCGGCGACGCCGAGCTGACCGAGGCGGGCGGCAGCAACAGCCACCTCGACAAGGTCGTCGCCAACCTGGTCGCGGGCTCCGGAGCGGACCAGGGCAGTCAGCTCAGCGGCTTCGCGATCCGCTACGTCCTCGTGCGGGACGGAGCGCCGCGTCAGATGAGCCGGGTGCTGGACTCGACGCCGGGCTTGAGCCGGCTCAGCCAGCTCGACGGGAGCGCCCTGTGGCGGGTCGACCGCCAGGTCTCCCGGCTCGCGATCGTCCCCTCGGGCAAGGGCGCCGAGCCCGTCCCCGTCGGATCGCTGTCCGTCGAGGCGCACACCAGGATTCCCGAGGGCGACTCCGGCCGGGTGCTGCGCGTCGCCGACGCGGCCGACCCGGGATGGCAGGCCACGCTGAACGGCCGGGCGCTGACCCCGAAGACCGTGGACGGATGGGCACAGGGCTTCGCGCTTCCCACCGAGGGCGGCACCCTGGACCTCACCTACGACGCGCCCGTCACGCACACCGCCTGGGTCTGGACGCAGGTCGCGCTCGGCGTCGTCCTTGTGGTCCTGGCCCTGCCGGGCCGCCGCCGGGACATCGACGACGACCTGCCCGAGGAGACCGAGGCCGTTCCGGCCGAACCGGTCGCCGGGGAGGGGCGCCGGGCACGCAGGCTGCGCGCGGCCGCCCAGGCGGAAGCCGCGGCGGCGGGCGACGACCCCGCAGGGCAGGCGTACGCGGAGGACGGCGCGACGGCCGGGTACGGCGACGCGGCTCACGGCATGCCGGAGCAGGCGCCCGGGGAGTACATCCCGGCGCAGCAGAGCACCGACCCGTACGCGACGGCCCCGGGGGTCCAGGACGGCACCGATCCGTACGCGGTTCCCGGCGCACAGGAAGGTACCGGCACGTACGCGGCGGTTCCGGGGGACCAGGACGGCACCGGCAGCTATGCGGTGGTCCAGGGGGACCAGGACGGCACCGGCAGCTATGCGGTGGTCCAGGGGGACCAGGACGGCACCGGCACCTACGCCGCGGTGCCCCAGCAGAACTACGGGGAGTGGGACGCCCAGCAGTACCAGGGCGCCGACTACGGCCAGTACCAGGGCGGGCAGGACGCCGGCCAGTACTACCAGGCCGATCCGTACCAGCAGGACCCGTATCAGCAGCAGGGCGCCTACGACCCGTACGGCTACGTCCAGCAGCAGCCCTACGACACGGGGACGGGCGAAGCCGCCCCGTACGACGGGCATGACGGGCAAGACGGGCACGACAAGAACACAGCCCCGGGCCAGGGCCCGTGGCCGACCGGCAACGGCAACGCATCGCGAGGCGAGTCCGAGTGAAGTCCACCCCCCTGTCCCTCATCGCGGGCGTCGTCGCCCTCGCCGCCGTCACCGGTTTCGCCGCGCTCACCGCGCCCGGCGACGAGGGCGCGACGGAGGCGAAGGCCGCCGCCCGGCTTCCCGTCGAGCGCTCCAGCCTGCTCTGCCCGGCGCCGAGCACGTCCGACCTCGCGGAGACGACGTACACGTCCTTCACCCCGGCGGGGAAGAGCGGCGGAGAGGCCGGTGCCGCGGAGCTGACGCCGGCCACGCCCCTTCCGACGGACGAGGACAAGCCGGCCGACGAGGACGCGGACAAGGAGAAGGACGACGCCGACAAGGAGAAGGCGGCGGACGGCAAGCCCGTCATCTCCCTCAAGGACCTCGGCAAGCCGTCCACCGCCGAGACCTCCGAGTCCGACGCTCCCGCACTGATCGGCACCGCCACCGGCAAGTTCGCCCCGGGCTGGGCCGCCCAGCAGACCACCACGGCCGCCGCGGGCGGTGCCCGCGGCCTGCTCGGTGTCAGCTGCACCGCCCCCGACACGGACTTCTGGTTCCCGGGCGCGAGTACCGGGGCGTCCCGCCAGGACTACGTCCACCTGACCAACCCCGACGACACCGCCGCCGTCGCCGACATCGAGCTGTACGGCGCCGACGGCGCCCTCAAGTCCGATGTCGGGGAAGGCATCACGGTCCCGGCGAAGTCGAGTGTCCCGATGCTCATCTCGACCCTGACCAGCGAGGCCGCCGAGAATGTGACCGTCCATGTCACCACCCGGACGGGACGCGTCGGCGCGGTCGTGAGCGCGGCCGAGGACGCGGTGGGCAGCGACTGGCTGGCCGCGTCCGCCGACCCGGCCGGCACCCAGGTCCTGCCGGGGATCCCGGCCGACGCCACCTCCGTACGCCTGGTGGCGTTCGCGCCCGGGGAGGCCGACGCCGATGTGAAGGTCCAGCTCCTGGGCAAGAGCGGGACGTTCTCGCCGGCCGGTAACGACACGCTGCACATCAAGTCGCAGATGACCGCGAGCGTCGATCTCAAGGACGTCACACGGGGGGAGCCCGGCTCGCTCCGGCTGTCCCCCGCCGACGGCAGCACGACTCCGGTGGTCGCCGCGCTGCGCGTGGTGCGCGGCACCGGAGCGAAGCAGGAGGTCGCGTTCATTCCGGCGACCGGCCCCGTGGGCGAACGGGCGGGCGTCGCCGACAACCGGGCGAAGGGTTCGGTGCTTTCCCTGACCGCCCCGGGCGAAACGGCCAAGGTCAAGGTCACGGCGTCGGCGGGCAGCGAGGGCGGCGAGGCGACCGTCAAGACGTACACGGTCAAGGGCGGTACGACGCTCGAGGTCACACCCGAGGCTCCGGCCGGCCTGAAGGGCGGCTACGCCCTGACGGTGGAGACCGAGTCGGGCGGTCCGGTGCACGCGGCCCGCACGCTCAAACTCCCGGAGGGCGGGGTCGACATGTTCACCGTGCAGACGCTGCCGGACGACGGGGGCACGGTCGAGGTGCCCGCGGCGGAGCAGGACCTGTCGGTCCTGGACGACTGAGCCCCCGCGCCGCGGGCGGGCTCAGTCCTGCCCGTAGCGCGGGTCGACGGACTCGGGGGAGAGGCCGAGCAGCTCCGCGACCTGCTCCACCACGACCTCGTGCACCAGCAGAGCGCGCTCGTCCCGGCTCTTGGTGCGGATCTCGACGGGGCGCCGGTAGACGACGATCTGGGCGGGCTGCCCCTTCACGGCGGACAGCGCGCGCCCCAGCGGCACGGTCTCCTCGAGCGAGCCCGGTACGTCGAGGACCAGGAAGTCCACATCCGTCAGCTGCGGCCAGCGCCGCTCCAGCCGCTCCACCGAATCCTGGACGAGGTCGCGGAAGCTCTCGGCCCTGCTGACGGACAGCGGCACCTGGGGCGGCGCGACCGGCCCGCGCATACCGCGGCCGTGGCGGTCGCGGCGGCGGGGCCGCGGCTCGGGCGGGAGGGGCGATACGGGACTGTCCATCACCGACGCAGCGTAACTCTCCTCGGGCCGGGACGATCACGGCTTCTCCGCAGGCCCACCGGATGACCCAAGATGAACATTCCGGCAAGGGTCGAGTGCGGTTCCGGTCCTTGCTCCGATCGCCGGTCCTTCGTCGGATGACCGCTTATGTTCTCTCCGGCGACCGCGACCCGGCCCGCGCTCACCGGCGCACACCGGCTTCCGCGCAGGTCGGACCGGTTGCGCCGGAGCCGCGCGTGGCCCGGTTCCTGGGGCGACACGAGGGGGGTGGCTGAGGGAGAGTCGTCGCAGCCCGCTCAAGAGTGCGGTACCGTCCAACATCGTGAGCCCTGTACGTCGCTGTTCGCGAACCGCGTGCGGCCGTCCCGCCGTCGCGACACTGACGTACGTCTATGCCGACTCGACCGCGGTCCTCGGCCCGCTCGCCACCTATGCCGAGCCCCACTGCTACGACCTCTGTGCCGAGCACGGTGAGCGGCTCACCGCGCCGCGCGGCTGGGACGTCGTCCGGCTCTCCGACCCCTCGGCTCCCACCCGTCCCAGCGGTGACGATCTCGAAGCGCTGGCCAACGCCGTGCGCGAGGCGGCCCGGCCCCAGGACCGGCAGCAGGGCGGCAGGGGACCGCGAGCGGCGGACCCGGTGGAGGTCGCGCGCCGGGGACATCTCAGGGTGCTGCGCTCCCCGGACTCCTGACACACCTTCCGCACCGTCGGTCCCACCCGTCACGTCTCCGTCCCGAGGAAGTTTTCCGGTACGGAGCATTGACGTTGGCTTGTCGCGGACACGACCATTCCCCCACCCGTGAGAGATCGCTTCCGCATCACGGAATCCGGGGAGGTCTGTGTGTTTGTCCAGCAACTCGAACCCGTAGCCGATTCGCTCGCCCTGTCCGCTCTTGTCGCTTCCTTGCCACTGGTGACCGTCCTGGTCCTGCTCGGCGCCGTCCGGATGAAGGCCCACCGCGCCGGACTCATCGGGCTCGCCGTCGCCGTGCTCGTCGGCTGGCTGGCGTTCGGCATGCCCGTCGGGCAGACCCTGTCCGCAGGGGCGCAAGGCGTCCTCTTCGGGCTCTTCCCCATCATGTGGATCGTCGTCAACGCCCTCTGGGTGTACCGGATGACCGTCCGCACGCAGCACTTCGACATCCTGCGACGCTCCTTCGGCCGGGTCTCCGACGACCCCCGCATCCAGGCGCTGGTCATCGCCTTCTGCTTCGGCGCGCTCCTGGAGGCTCTGGCCGGCTTCGGCGCACCCGTCGCGATCTGCTCGGTCATGCTCGTCGCGCTCGGCTTCGACCCGGTGAAGGCCGCCGTCGTCTCGCTGGTCGCCAACACGGCGCCCGTCGCCTTCGGCGCCATGGGCACCCCCGTGGTGACACTCGCTCAGGTCACCGGTCTGCCGCTGGACGACGTCGCCACGGTCGTCGGCCGCCAGACGCCGCTGCTCGCACTCGTCGTCCCGCTGATCCTGGTCTTCCTGGTGGACGGCAGGCGAGGGCTGCGGGAGACCTGGCTCCCCGCGCTCGTCTGCGGAGTCGCCTTCGCCGTCGCGCAGTTCGCAGCGTCCAACTTCGTCTCCGCCCAGCTCGCCGACATCGCCGCCGCACTGGTGGGCGCGGGCGCGCTGATCGCGGTCCCCGGCGCACGCAGGCCCGCCGACGAACCCGTGCGCGCGGCCGTGCTGACGGGCGTACGCAGCGAGGACCTGGACGAGGAGGACCCGCGCCGCGAGGTGCTGCGCGCCTACGCCCCCTACGCACTGATCGTCGTGGTGTTCTCGGTCGCCCAGATACCGCCCGTCAAGCGGCTGCTGGCCGAGGCGACGCGCGTCTTCGACTGGCCGTTCCTCGACGTCGCGGGACCCGACGGCGAACCGGTCGGAGCCAATGTGTTCTCCCTCCCGCTCCTCGGCACGGGAGGCACCCTCGTCCTGCTCGCGGGCCTGGTCACCGCCGTCGTGATCGGCGTACGGGCCGGCACCGCGGCGCGGGAGTGGGTGGCCACCGTGCACGAACTGCGCTACGCGATTCTCACCGTGACGTCCGTGCTCGCCCTCGCCTATGTCATGAACCTCTCCGGACAGGCCGCCACAATCGGCCAGTCCGTCGCCGCGGCAGGCGCCGGACTCGCCTTCCTCTCCCCGGTGCTCGGCTGGTTCGGCGTCGCGGTCTCCGGCTCCGACACCTCGGCCAACGCCCTCTTCGGTGCCCTCCAGGTGTCCGCCGCACGGGAGTCGGGCCTCTCCCCGGAGCTCCTCGCCGCGGCCAACAGCTCCGGGGGAGTGCTGGGCAAGATGATCTCCCCGCAGAATCTGACGATCGCCTGCGCGGCCGTCGGTCTCGCCGGACGCGAGGGCGATCTGCTGCGCAAGGTCCTGCCGTGGAGCCTCGGCCTGCTCCTGGTCATGTGCCTGGTGGTGATGGCGCAGAGCACGGCGGTGCTGGGCTGGATGCTCCCCTGACCGGAGGCCCGGAGACGCCGGGTAGTTTGGGCGGTCCGTAAAGACCCCAGGAGGACCGGCCGTGGTTGCTGACCTGTCGCAGCTCGTGAAGGCGTACGACGTGCGCGGAGTCGTGCCCGACCAGTGGGACGAGCCGCTCGCCGAACTGTTCGGCGCCGCCTTCGTCCAGGTCGCCGACGCGGACGCGATCGTGATCGGCCACGACATGCGGCCGTCCTCGCCCGGTCTGGCCGCCGCCTTCGCCCGTGGTGCGACGGCACGCGGCGCCGACGTGACCCTCATCGGGCTCTGCTCGACGGACCAGCTGTACTACGCGTCCGGGGCGCTGGACCTGCCCGGAGCGATGTTCACGGCCTCGCACAATCCGGCGCGGTACAACGGCATCAAGCTGTGCCGCGCCGGGGCCGCGCCCGTGGGCCAGGACACCGGCCTGACCGAGATCCGCACACTGGTCGAGCAGTGGTCGGAACACGGCCTCCCCGCCACGACCGCCACCACCACGGGCACGGTCACCGAGCGCGACACCCTCACCGACTACGCCGCACACCTGCTGGGCCTCGTCGGCCTCTCCGGGATCCGGCCGCTCAAGGTCGTCGTGGACGCGGGCAACGGCATGGGCGGCCACACCGTTCCCACCGTCTTCGAGGGGCTCCCCCTCGACCTCGTACCCATGTACTTCGAGCTCGACGGCACCTTCCCCAACCACGAGGCCAACCCCCTCGACCCGAAGAACATCGTCGACCTCCAGGCGCGCGTCCTCGCCGAGGGCGCCGACCTCGGCCTCGCCTTCGACGGCGACGCGGACCGGTGCTTCGTCGTCGACGAGCGCGGCGAAGGCGTGTCCCCGTCCGCGATCACGGCCCTGGTCGCCGCCCGCGAGCTGGCCCGCAACGGCGGCAGGGGCACCGTCATCCACAACCTGATCACCTCCTGGTCCGTCCCCGAGGTCGTCCGCGAGAACGGCGGAACCCCGGTCCGCACCCGCGTCGGCCACTCGTTCATCAAGGCCGAGATGGCCGAGCACGGCGCGATCTTCGGCGGCGAACACTCGGCGCACTACTACTTCCGCGATTTCTGGAACGCCGATACGGGGATGCTCGCCGCCCTCCACGTCCTGGCCGCGCTCGGCGGCCAGGAGGGCCCGCTCTCCGGCCTACTCGACAGTTACGACCGCTACACCGGCTCCGGCGAGATCAACTCCACCGTGGCCGACCAGGCAGGCAGGCTCGCCGCGATCAGGGCGGCGTACGACGGCCGTGACGACGTGCGGTTCGACGAGCTCGACGGACTCACGGTCACCGGACCCGACTGGTGGTTCAACCTCCGTGCCTCCAACACCGAGCCGCTGCTGCGTCTCAACGTCGAGGCACGGGACGAGAAGACGATGACGACGGTCCGCGACGAGGTCCTCGCCCTCGTCCGTGTGTGACCGGTACGCACCGGGGGCACACGCAGGGTGGTGCACGCACCGTGGGCACACGCACCGTGGGCACACGCACCGTGGGCACACGCACCGCTGGGTGACCACGGCGCCCGCACCGCTCGCCGCGTCCATGCCACCGATGCATGGCCCGTCGGGCGGGGCCTGCCGGGCCGCGACCCTCTCGGCCCGGCGGTAGGCTGACCACGCCCCATGCTGTCCGTACCCGAACCGGGTCCGGACCGGATCCGCACCGCATGCCCGAAGGGACCCACCCCATGCCGCTCGAAGCCGGCCTCCTGGAGATCCTCGCCTGCCCGGCCTGCCACGCCGGGCTCGACGACCGGTCCGCGGCCGAAAGCCCCGAGCTGGTCTGCACCGGCACGGACTGCGGTCTCGCCTACCCGGTCCGGGACGGCATCCCGGTGCTCCTCGTCGACGAGGCCCGCCGCCCCGCGTAACCCGCACCCTGATCAGCACGGTGATCGGAGGCCCACCACCATGCTCGACGAGTCGCTGCTCGACGCACCGGATGCCCTGGCCCGAGCCGACCGGCGAGGGCTGCTGCGCGGCGCCGCCGAGGCCGGAGCCCGCGTCCGCACCGCCGCCCGGCACGCCGCCGACGCCGGAATCGGCACGCTGGCCCCCGAAGGCCGGCCCCGCGCCGTCCTCGTCGCGGGCCCCGGCACCGCCGCGTCCGGCGTCGCCGACCTGATCGGCGCCCTCGCGGGCGCCTCCGCGCCCGTCACCGCGATCCGCCCCACCGGGGTCGCGGCAGCCGCCGGAGCGCTGCGCTGGGCGCTGCCGGGGTGGGCCGGGTCCGTGGACCTGTTGCTCATCGCCACGGCCGACGGCTCGGAACCCGGTCTCGCGCTGCTCGCCGAGCAGGCGTACCGCCGCGGCTGCACGGTCGTCGCCGTCGCACCCGTCCGGTCCCCCCTACGCGAAGCAGTCGACGGGGTCCACGGACTCGTCGTACCCATGGCGGCCGCCCCGCACGGCGAGTACGACGCCGAGACCTCTGCGGCGGGCCCCGGCACGCTGTGGGCCCTGCTCACCCCGCTGCTCGCCCTCCTGGACCGGGTGGGATTGATCGACGCGTCCCCGGACACGCTGCAGAAGGTCGCCGACCGCCTCGACCGCACCGCCGAGCGCTGTGGACCGGCCATCGCCACGTACAGCAACCCGGCCAAGACCCTTGCCGCGGAACTCGCCGACAGCCTGCCCCTCGTCTGGACCGAGGGAGAGGCCGCGGGACCCGTCGGGCGCCGGTTCGCCGCCGTCCTGGCCGAGCTCGCCGGCCGCCCGGCCCTCGTGGCCGAGCTGCCGCAGGCCCTGCCCGCCCACGGGGGCCTGCTCGCAGGAGCGTTCGCCGCGGGGGCCGACCCCGACGACTTCTTCCGGGACCGGGTGGACGAGCCCGAGGCCATGCGTGCCCGTGTCGTCCTCCTCCGTGACCGTCCCACCGGTGGCCTGACCGCGAGCCCCGCCGCCCGCGAACTGGCCCTGAGCCACGACACGGCCATCAGCGAACTCGAACCGGAGGAGGGCAACGAGCTCGAATCCCTCGCCGAACTCCTCGCGGTCACCGATTTCGCCGCTGTCTACGCCTCCCTGGCCTCCGACAACCGGGCCTGACGGCCCGCCTCCCCCTGGGCACCCACGCCCCGCGCATCCCACGAGGACACATCTCCATGGACCGGCTCTCCAACACCGTGCGCCCCTACGCCTGGGGGTCCACCACGGCCATCCCCGAGCTGCTCGGCACAGCCCCGACCGGCGAACCGCAGGCAGAGATGTGGATGGGAGCCCATCCGGGAGCCCCTTCGCGCCTCACCCGCTCGACCGGAGCGGACGCCGCAAGCTCCGGGACGGGCGAGCAGTCCCTCACGGACGTCATCGAGGCCGACCCCGAGCGCGAACTCGGCCCCGCGGCCGTCCGGGCCTTCGGGCCGCGCCTCCCCTTCCTGCTCAAGCTGCTCGCGGCCGGTGCCCCGCTGTCCCTCCAGGTCCACCCCGACCTCGCACAGGCACAGCAGGGCTACGCGGACGAGGAGCGCCGGGGCGTCCCCGTCGACGCGCCTCACCGCACCTACAAGGACGCCAACCACAAGCCCGAGCTGATCTGCGCGCTCACGCCCTTCGACGGACTGTGCGGCTTCCGCAGGCCCGCGGAGGCCGCCGACCTGATAGCCGCCCTCGGCGTCGACTCCCTCAAGCCCTACGTGGACCTGCTCAGCGCCCGCCCCGAGGACGGGGCCCTCCGCGAGGTCCTCACGGCGATCCTCACCGCGGACCCCGACGAGATGGCGCACACGGTCGCCGAGGCGGCCGAGGCCGCGGGGCGGCTCGGCGGCGCACACGCCCCGTACGCCCAGATCGCCCACCACTACCCCGGCGACCCGGGCGTCATCGCGGCCATGCTGCTGAACTACGTACAACTCCAGCCCGGCGAAGCCATGTTCCTCGGCGCGGGTGTGCCGCACGCCTATCTCGGCGGCCTGGGTGTCGAGATCATGGCCAACTCCGACAACGTGCTGCGCTGCGGTCTGACCCCCAAGCACATCGATGTCCCCGAACTGCTGCGCATCGTCCGCTTCGAAGCCACGGAGCCCGGCATCCTGCGTCCCGAGGCCGCACCCACCGGCGAGGAGCTGTACGAGACGCCGGTCGACGAATTCCGGCTGTCGCGCTATGTCCTGCCGGCCGGCGGTGCCCCCGTCGACCTGACGGCGGCCACCCCGCAGATCCTGCTCTGCACGGCAGGTGCCCCGCGGGCAGGGGACACCGGCCTCGCACCCGGCGAATCCGTGTTCGTCCCTGCGGACGAAACGGTCGAAGTGGCCGGTACGGGAACACTCTTCCGTGCGACTGTGGTGGTCTGACGTACCGTCCCCACCAGCGGCTGCAACAATGTCCGGCCGTAACGCGGCGCCCGTGCCGCAGCACCGAGGAAGGGACACCAGGCACCCATGAGCGCGTCAGGCGGAACCAAGGCGATCGTGGCGGCACTCGCCGCCAACCTCGCGATCGCAGTGGCCAAATTCGTGGCGTTCCTCTTCAGTGGCTCGTCATCGATGCTGGCGGAGAGCGTCCACTCGCTGGCGGACTCGGGCAACCAGGGGCTCCTGCTGCTCGGCGGCAAGAAGGCCCAGCGGGAGGCGACTCCCCAGCACCCCTTCGGCTACGGGCGCGAGCGCTACATCTACGCCTTCCTCGTGTCCATCGTGCTGTTCTCGGTCGGTGGCATGTTCGCGATCTACGAGGGCTACGAGAAGATCAAGCACCCGCACGAGATCGAGGCCTGGTACTGGCCGGTCGGCGTGCTGATCTTCGCGATCATCGCCGAGAGCTTCTCCTTCCGTACGGCCATCGCGGAGTCCAACCAGACCCGCGGCAAGCTGTCCTGGACGCAGTTCGTCCGCCGCGCCAAGGCGCCCGAGCTCCCCGTCGTCCTCCTCGAGGACCTCGGCGCCCTCGTCGGCCTGATCCTGGCCCTCGGTGGCGTCGGCCTTGCGCTGGGCACCGGCAACGGAGTGTGGGACGGCATCGGTACCCTGTGCATCGGCATCCTGCTGATCGTGATCGCGATCGTTCTCGCAGCCGAGACGAAGTCGCTGCTGCTCGGTGAGGCTGCCGGCGTCGAGGACGTCGAGAAGATCCAGGCCGCGGTGGTCGACGGCGACACCGTCACCCGCGTCATCCACATGCGCACGCTCCACCTCGGTCCGGAGGAGCTGCTCGTGGCGGCCAAGATCGCGGTGCGGGCCGAGGAGTCCGCCGCCGAGGTCGCGGAAGCGATCAACGCCGCCGAGAACCGGATCCGTGAGGCCGTCCCGATCGCCCGGGTCATCTACCTCGAGCCCGACATCTACGACGAGGCCGCCGCCGCGGCCGGGACCAACCCGGGCAAGGCCCCGGGAGGCCCCGCGTCTCCCGACGACGCGCCGACCGGATCCGGCCACTGACCCGCTGAGGATCAGCCCCGAACGGCCCGGTGACCCACCCCGCCGCCCAGGCGGGCTGGGGCTCACTGGGCCGTTCGGTGTAGATTCGGGGGAGTACCAGACGTCGCTGCTGATGGCGGTCGATCGGTTCGCGGAAGCGGGCCGGCCGAGGGAGAGAGGGCCTCCGACGGACTGCACTGCGGATCGCCCGGGCATTCGTGTGCCCGTGGCCGCCGCAGAGCCAGCCAGTCCACCCTCGACCCACTACGAGGAGCAGCCCGTTATGACGACGGCCGCCAATCGCCAGGACTTCAAGGTCGCTGACCTTTCCCTCGCCCCCTTCGGGCGCAAGGAGATCAACCTCGCCGAGCACGAGATGCCCGGCCTGATGTCCATCCGCAAGGAGTACGCCGCCACGCAGCCGCTGGCCGGCGCCCGGATCACCGGCTCGCTGCACATGACGGTGCAGACCGCGGTGCTCATCGAGACGCTCGTCGCCCTGGGCGCCGACGTCCGCTGGGCCTCCTGCAACATCTTCTCCACCCAGGACCACGCCGCCGCCGCCATCGCGGTCGGTCCGAACGGCACTCCGGACGCTCCCGCCGGCGTCCCGGTCTTCGCCTGGAAGGGCGAGAGCCTGGAGGAGTACTGGTGGTGCACGGAGCAGGCTCTGACCTGGCCCAACACCCCCACCGGCGGCCCGAACATGATCCTCGACGACGGTGGTGACGCCACCCTCCTCGTCCACAAGGGCGTCGAGTTCGAGAAGGCCGGAGAGGCCCCGGACCCGTCGACCGCGGACAGCGAGGAGTACGCCTACATCCTCACCTTGCTGAACCGCACGCTCGGCGAGTCCCCGCAGAAGTGGACCCAGCTGGCGTCCGAGATCCGCGGCGTGACCGAGGAGACCACGACCGGTGTGCACCGGCTGTACGAGATGCACCGTGACGGCACCCTCCTTTTCCCGGCGATCAACGTCAACGACGCGGTCACCAAGTCGAAGTTCGACAACAAGTACGGCTGCCGCCACTCGCTGATCGACGGCATCAACCGCGCCACCGACGTCCTGATCGGCGGCAAGACCGCCGTCGTCTGCGGCTACGGCGACGTGGGCAAGGGCTGCGCGGAGTCCCTCCGCGGCCAGGGCGCCCGGGTGATCATCACGGAGATCGACCCCATCTGCGCCCTGCAGGCCGCGATGGACGGTTACCAGGTCGCGACGCTGGACGACGTGGTGGAGACCGCGGACATCTTCGTCACGACGACGGGCAACAAGGACATCATCATGGCCTCCGACATGGCCCGGATGAAGCACCAGGCCATCGTCGGCAACATCGGCCACTTCGACAACGAGATCGACATGGCCGGCCTCGCCAAGATCGACGGCGTCGTCAAGGACGAGGTCAAGCCGCAGGTCCACACCTGGACGTTCGCGGACGGCAAGGTCCTGATCGTGCTGTCCGAGGGCCGTCTGCTGAACCTCGGCAACGCCACCGGTCACCCCTCGTTCGTCATGTCCAACTCGTTCGCGGACCAGACCCTGGCCCAGATCGAGCTGTTCACCAAGCCCGAGGCGTACCCGACCGATGTCTACGTGCTGCCGAAGCACCTGGACGAGAAGGTCGCCCGTCTCCACCTCGACGCGCTGGGCGTGAAGCTCACGACCCTGCGCCAGGAGCAGGCCGACTACATCGGTGTCCCGGTCGAGGGCCCGTACAAGTCCGACCTCTACCGCTACTGAGCCGGCCGTCGGCCACCGGCCGGCGCGGCTCTCAGCAGCAGGTCCGAGCGCAGGCCCCCGCACCCCCGTGCCGGGGGCCTGCCCCGTACCGCACCCGCACAGCCCGAGGAACCCGAAGGACCCCATGCCCCGCGGCCGTTATTCGCTCCACGATGTCCACGACCACACCCCCCTCGGCGAAGAACACTTCCACTGCGCGCCCGGCCCGTCCGGCTGGCGCTACGTCTCCCAGACCACGGGCACCTCGGGCGCCCACCTGGGTTCCGTCGATCTGGCCCTGGACGAACTCGGCCGCCCCATCCGCCTCGAACTGCACGCCGCGAGCTGGCAGATCCGCGGCGCCGCCCTCGACGGGGTCACCTGGGTACGGACCGACCCCACCGGCGCCCATGCCACAGAAGGCAATGTCCGCGCCCACACCTTCTCCGGCACATCCCCCGCCTTCCTCGTCGCCACCGCCCGGCTCCTGCGCCTCACCCCCGATTCCCCCGCGACCCGCGTCCGTCTGGTCACCTTCACGGACCCGGTTCTCGCCCCCCGAACCGTCGACCAGTCCTGGTCCCTGCTGAACAGTGAAGCGCACGCCACTGACAACGGGCCCCTGATCGTGGACGAGTACCAGGTCAACGCGCTGGACACCGGTGATCAGCACGCCGTGCACATCGCGGGTGACGTGGTGCTGGCGGCGCCGGGCATCGAGCTGGAGCACCTCGAATCCCCGCCGTCGGCCATGCCACGTCCGACGGACGGGGCTTGAGGGCACGGACGGGTGGGGCCGCGCGCCCGACGTGCAGGAGGGCGGGCTCGGCCGGCCCCCGCTCAGGCGGGTGGGGCGAACCCGGTCGTGGCCTGCTCCCCGGCCCCGTCCTTGCCCGTGGCTCCCTTGTCCGAGGGAGCCTTGTTCGAGGGAGCCTTGTCCAAAGGAGTCGCCGCGGGCGTGCCCGCCTCTCCGGCCCGGCCCCCCATCGGCCGGTCACCCGAGACCTCCCTGTGCACGGGTACCTGCACGGGGGCGGGCCAGGGCGCCGGCACCTGGCTGTTGCGGCCCGCCGCCGCGGCCACCCGCCGGACATCCCGCGCCTGGCGCTCGTTCACCACGGCCGCCAGGTATGCAGCCGCGGGCACCCCCTGCGGCACCGGAACGCCCGTGCTCGCGGCGAGGTCCGTGGAGAGCCGCTCGGCCATGGACCCGCGCACCGTCGCATCGAGCTGGTTCATCCGTGTCAGGTACTGCCGTATCGCCAGCCAGAGACCGTCCGGCACGCCTGAGAGGTCCAGCTGCGCGAAACGTCCCACGAGCCAGGGCGGGGGCGGCGGCACAGCCAGAGCCCTCCCGGCCGGCACCCGCTCACGTACGACGAGGGTTCCGGCGAATACGTCACCGAGCCGACGGCCACGGGCGGACACCAGAGAGGCGATGCAGCCCACCACGCCGAACGTCCCCAGGATCTCGACCGCCCCCATCGCCCCGCGCACCAGCGCGTGCCGGAAACGGATCGGGCCACCGTCGTCCCGCACCACGCGAAGCCCGCAGGCAAGCTTGCCGAGTGAACGGCCGTGGCTGAGCGTCTCGACCGCGACCGGTCCGCCGACCAGTACAAGAAGAAACGAGGCGACGGCGATCGCCGCGGTCGCCGCGTCGTCGAGCGTCACGGTCGCCACTGCCAGGCCTACGGACAGCAGAACGAAAACCGTCAGAAGTACCGCAAGGTCGATGGCGATCGCCAACGCCCGGCTGGGCAGCCTCGCCGGCCGCAACCCCAGTACGACCGCGTCTCCGGTCACGAGCTCATTCATCGCCACCCACCCCTCGCCGCCCTTCCCTGCCCCTCGGAACCACAGTCTGCCAAGCTGACCCGCAGCGCACCGCCGTAGTACGGACCCGTACGCACCCATGCCTGGAGCAGCAGCCGACCATGGATCTCGACGTCTTCGTGACCACCCACCGCACCGAGTGGGACCGCCTGGACCATCTTCTGCACCGAGGGCGCAGCCTGACAGGCGAGGAAGCGGACGAACTCGTCGCCCTGTACCAGCGCACCGCCACCCACCTGTCCTTGATCCAGTCCAGCGCCCCGGACCCCTTGCTGACCGCTCGCCTCACGCAGCTCGTGGCCCGCGCGCGCTCCACCGTGACCGGGACGCGCCGCGCTTCGTGGCGCGACGCCGCACGGTTCCTGACCGCGGGCTTCCCCGCGGCCGTCTACCGGTCGCGGCACTGGTGGATTCCCACGGCGGTGCTCTCCACGCTGCTGGCGGCCGTCATCGGCTGGTGGATCGGCGCACACCCGGAGGTCCAGGCGTCGATCGCTGCGCCTGATGACCTGCGTGCACTGACCCGGCCCGGCGGCGAGTACGAGACGTACTACTCCAGCCACCCGGCCGCCTCGTTCGCCGCCCAGGTCTGGACGAACAATGCCCAGGCGGCAGCCATGTGCCTGGTGCTGGGGGCCTTCCTCTGCATACCGGTGATCTGGATCCTCTTCGTCAACGTGCTCAACCTCGCTGTCGGTATCGGCCTGATGTCTTCCGCCGGCCGTCTCGACACCTTCCTCGGGCTCGTCCTGCCGCACGGCCTGCTCGAGCTCACCGCAGTCTTCGTCGCAGCGGGGACGGGTCTCCGTCTCGGCTGGACGGTCATCGACCCGGGTCCACGGACCCGGCGCTCCGCCCTGGCCGAGCAGGGCCGAGCCGCGATAGGCATGGCCATCGGGCTGGCGCTGGTTCTGTTCGTCTCCGGCGTCATCGAAGGCTTCGTCACCCCGTCGGGCCTTCCCACCTGGGCCCGCATCACCATCGGCGTAGTGGCTGAGCTGGCCTTTCTCGCCTACGTCTATGTCCTCGGAGGCCGGGCGGCCCGGGCCGGGGACACGGGAGATCTCGAAGCCGAGGGACGGAGCGCGGAGCTTCCCGCCGCGGCCTGAGAGCCGATGTGCGTGTGGGGGCCCTGACCTGCTAGTCTCCTGGTCGCCCACAAAAAACTGTTGACACAGTCCGCGTGGGGAGGTAGATTTTAACGGTTCCAACGAGCTGGACAGCTCGTGCGGAAACGTCTAGAGTTCATCTCGCTCGTGCAGGGGACGTGATCCTCGCAGAGCCGATCGATTCTTCTCTTTCAAGCAAACGACCGGGTTCGCTTCGGCCGAATTGCTTCTGATAAAGTCGAGTCAGCCGAAAGGTAAAGGCCACTCCACAGGCCACCGGAATCAAATTCGGACCGGAAACGGAACGGAAAAGAGTCTGGTAAAGTTGGAACCGCCGGAAAGGGAAACGCGAAAGCGAAGAACTGGAAAGCGAAACAAGCAGTAACCCGCTTCGACCGGGAATCGGACACG
>NZ_JBHWZS010000159.1:0-19062 GCF_042728155.1 Streptomyces sp. NPDC060209 | reverse complement strand
CCCCGCACGTCTGTGCGGGGCGTGCGCCGGAATCTCACGCCGCCGCGTCGCGCTCCTGCCCCCGCAGCGCCCGAGCCAGATCGTCCCGCGCCTCCAGGACCAGCCGCCGGAGCGCCGGTGCCGCGTCCGGGTGCGAGGTCAGCCACGCGTCCGTCGCGGTGAGGGTCGCGGGGTCGTCCTGCAGTCCGGGGAACAGGCCCTTGACCACGTCCATCCCGATCTGGATGGAGCGCTCGGACCACACCCGCTCGATCGCCTCGAAGTACGAGGCCGTGTACGGCGCCAGCAGCTCCCGTTGCGAGGGCTGTCCGAAGCCGGCGATCGTCGCCCCGACGAGCGCGTTGGACAGCTTGTCCGACTCCACGACCGTCGCCCACGCCTGAGCCTTGACCGCCTCGGAGGGGCGTGAGGCCAGGCACCGCACGTGGTGGCGCTTTCCGGACGCCGTGTCGTCCCGGGCGAGTTCGGCGTCCACGGCCGCCTCGTCGGCCTTGCCGTGCGCGGCCAGCGGTGACAGGAACGCCCACCGCAGCTCCTGGTCGACGTCCAGGCCGTCGATCACGGCGGAGCCGTCGAGGAGCCCGCCCAGCAGCTGGAAGTCCGCGTCCGACGCCGCGACGGCGGCGAAGAACCGGGCCCACGTCAGCTGGTGCTGGCTGCCCGGCTCCGCGCGCCGCAACTCCGCCAGCGCACCCTCGGCCAGCGCCCGGCCACCCTCCTCGCGCCAGGCCGGCGCGGCGTAGTGCACCAGCGCCGACTGGGCCCAGGCGTGCAGCATCTGCAGGACGCCGATGTCCGACTCACGGCCGGCGAACGACAGCACCAGGGACACGAAGTCCCGGGCCGGCAGCAGCGCGTCCCGCGTCAGGTTCCACAGCGCGGACCAGCAGAGCGCCCGGGCCAGCGGGTCGGTGATGTCACCGAGGTGCCGGCGCAGGGTGGCCAGGGACACCTCGTCGAAGCGGACCTTGCAGTAGGTGAGGTCGTCGTCGTTCACCAGGACCAGGTCGGGCTTCTCGGACCCGGTCAGCTCCGCGACCACGGTCCGCTCGCCGGCGACATCGGTCTCGGCGCGGGCGTACCGCACCAGCTCGCCCTCCGGGGAGAGCCGGTACAGGCCCACCGCGACGCGGTGCGGACGCAGCTCCGGGTGGGAGGCGGCCGCCTCCTGGGTCACGGCGAGCTCCGCGATCCGCCCCTCCCCGTCGTACGTCACGACCGGCGTCAGGACGTTGACCCCCGCCGTCTGCAGCCAGGCCCGCGACCAGGTCGTCATGTCGCGCCCGGACGTCTCGGCCAGCACCGAGAGAAGGTCGCCCAGCTGCGTGTTGCCGTAGGCGTGCTGCTTGAAGTAGCGGCGCGCGCCCTCCAGGAACGCGTCCCGCCCCACGTAGGCCACGAGCTGCTTGAGCACCGAGGCGCCCTTGGCGTACGTGATGCCGTCGAAGTTCAGCTTGGCGTCCTCCAGGTCACGGATGTCGGCCGTGATCGGGTGCGTGGACGGCAGCTGGTCGGCGCGGTAGGCCCATGCCTTGCGGTTGTTGGCGAAGGTGATCCAGCCGTTGGTGAAGCGGGTCGCCTCCACCATCGAGAACGTCCCCATGAAGTCGGCGAAGGACTCCTTCAGCCACAGGTCGTCCCACCACTGCATGGTGACCAGGTCGCCGAACCACATGTGCGCCATCTCGTGCAGGATGACGTTGGCGCGGCGCTCGTAGGAGGCCGAGGTGACCTTGCCGCGGTAGATGTACTCCTCGCGGAAGGTGACGAGGCCCGGGTTCTCCATCGCGCCGAGGTTGTACTCGGGCACGAACGCCTGGTCGTACTTCCCGAAGGGGTACGGGTAGTCGAAGTGGTCGTGGAAGAAGTCCAGGCCCTGCTTGGTGATGAGGAAGACGTCGTCCGCGTCGAAGTGGCGAGCGAGCCCCTTGCGGCACATCGCGCCGAGCGGGACCTCCAGCTTCGTCCCGTCGTCGAACGTGCGGGTGTAGAGGTCGCTCACGTAGTGGTACGGGCCCGCGACGACCACCGTGATGTACGTCGAGATCGGCAGGGTCTCGGCGAACCGGTGGACCTCTCCCTCCTGCGACTCCTCCGCGCCGTTGCTCCAGACCCGCCAGCCCTCGGGCGCCGTCACCTCGAAGCGGTAGGGCGCCTTGAGGTCGGGCTGTTCGAAGTTGGCGAAGACGCGCCGCGCGTCGGCCGGCTCGTACTGCGTGTAGAGGTAGACCTCGCCGTCCTCCGGGTCGACGAAGCGGTGCATGCCCTCGCCGGTCCGGCTGTACGCGCACTGCGCGTCGACCACCAGGACGTTCTCGCCGTCGGCGAGGTCCTCCAGCGTGATCCGGGTGCCGTCGAAGACGGCCTCGGGGTCCAGGTCCTTGCCGTTCAGCGTCACCGCGTTCACGGACGGGGCCAGCAGATCGGCGAAGGTCGAGGCCCCGGCACGGGCGGCGCGGAAGCGGATCGTGGTCTGCGAGCGGAAGGTGCGCGGACCGGCATCGTCGCCCCCGTCGGGCTCACCGACGGCGGAGCGGAGGTCGAGGGCGACCTCGTAACCGTCGACGGTCAGCAGCTCGGCCCTCTCGCGGGCCTCGTCGCGGGACAGGTTCTCACCGGGCACGGAGCACTCCTTTGTGTCTCGTTCGAAGACCTTTGATCCTCCCATGCGGCCGTGGGAGCCGGTGCACGGGAATGGCGGGAGGGCCCTGTGGTGTTCCGACACTCAGGTGCCAGACCGACCTCATGAGGAGAGACATGCCCGAGAACAGCACGGCCGGCGGCAAGGTCCCGGCCGATTTCTGGTTCGACCCGCTCTGTCCCTGGGCCTGGATGACCTCCCGCTGGATGCTGGAGGTGGAGAAGGTCCGCGATGTCGAGGTGCGCTGGCACGTGATGAGCCTGGCCGTCCTCAACGAGCCCAGGCTCGACGAGCTGCCCGAGCAGTACCAGGACATGATGCGCACCCAGGCCTGGGCGCCGGTCCGTGTCGTCGTCGCCGCCCAGCAGAAGCACGGCGACGAGATCGTCGGCCCGCTCTACACGGCCCTCGGCACCCGCATCCACAACAACGGTGAGGGCCCCACCCGCGAGGCCATCGCGGGCGCGCTGGCGGACGTCGGCCTGCCGGCCGAGCTCCTGGACTACGCCGATTCCGACGCGTACGACAAGGAGCTGCGCGCCTCCCACCAGGAGGGCATCGACAAGGTGGGCCAGGACGTCGGCACCCCGGTCATCGCCGTGCCCGGCGCCGACGGTGAGCAGATCGCGTTCTTCGGCCCGGTCGTCACCCCCGCCCCGAAGGGCGAGGAGGCGGCGAAGCTCTGGGACGGCACGCTGCTGGTCGCGTCGATCCCCGGCTTCTACGAGATCAAGCGGACCCGCACACAGGGCCCCGTCTTCGACTGACCGGTCCGGCCGGTGCGGGCTCCTGGGACCCGGGCCCGCACCGGGCGTCCCGGCCACGCCCGGGACGTGTCAGCGGGTGCGGCGGATGCGGATCGGACCGCGGGCTTCTGCCGGTTCGACGACGTGGCCGGCCTGGGTGATTTCCACCTCGCCGGCGGTGACCAGCCGCCGGGCCGCGCGCCGGGCCGGTTCCATGAGTGCTCGCCAGCCGTCGTCGTCCCCTTCGTACACCGCCCGCGCGGCATCGGAGGGGCAGATCGTCGCGGTCGGTCCACGACGCTCCAGCAGCTCCAGGATGGCTCGTTCCAAGCGCCGTTCCGTCTGCCGTTCGCTGTCCGTCACCCCGCCAGTCTCGCACCGGCGAGGGCGGAGAGCAGGGCATGGCCACCGCGCCGGCACACCCTGGGGGCCCCCACCGACCAGGGGGACCGGCGCCCGGCATGGCGGTCATGTGTCGTGGGCGGCCCGGGTATTGCCGACCGCGTCAGCCGTCGTTCATGATCTGCCCATGCCAGCTGCGGGTTCGGACCACCACGCGGCCCCACTCCTGCCGCGCACCGTGCGGATCGGTTACGGGCTCGGCTCGCTGTGCACCGGCACCTTCGCGACCGTGCCGGGCCTGATCCTGCTCTACTACCTCACCAACGTCCTCGCCGTGCCCGCCGCCGTCGCGGGCGCCGCCGTCTTCCTGCCCAAGGCATGGGACGTCCTGATCAATCCGCTGGTCGGTGCGCTCTCCGACCGCAGCCGACTGCGCGGCGGGCCGCGCCGGCCGTTCCTGCTGATCGGCGCCTGCACCCTGCCGCCGCTCTTCGCGCTCATCTTCGCCGCGCCCCCGCTGCGGGGCGCCCCGGCCGCCGCCTACGTCGCCGTCCTGTTCCTGCTCGCCGCCACCGCGTACGCCGTCTTCCAGGTGCCGTACGTGACCATGCCCGCCGAGATGACCGAGGACCCGCACGAACGCGGTCGCGTCCTCGGCTGGCGGGTGGGATTCCTCGGCGTCGCCATCCTGCTGTCCGGGGCGCTGGCCCCCGCGATCGCGCACGCCGACGGTGACACCCCGGAGAGCTACCGGCTGATGGGTGTCGCCGTTGCCGTGCTGCTGGCCTTCGGCATGTTCGGGGCGTGGGCGGCCACCCGCCGCGCCCCGGAGGCCGCCCGCAGCGAGGCCGAACCCTCCCTGCGGGCCCAGCTCGCCGCCGCCCGCTCCAGCACCCCGTTCCTGTATCTGGCCGGCATGTGGACGCTGCAGGCCCTCGCCATCGGCGTGATGCTCGCCGGAGTCCAGTACTTCGCGACGTACACCCTCGGCTCGGCGGGCGCCGTCACCCCGCTGTTCGCCTGCCTGATCGGCCCGCTGGTCCTCTTCATGCCGCTGTGGAACAGGCTGGCCCGCCGGAAGGGGGTGACGTACGCCCAGTGGTGCGCGTCGCTGCTCTACACCGCCGGCGCGGTGCTCCTCGCCTTCACCGGAGCCGGGGGCCCCGCCGTCGGGTACGCGGCTGTCGTCCTCGTCGGAATCGCCTACGCCGGACTTCAGTTGCTGCCCCTGACGATGCTCGCGGACACCCTTGCGGCCGACGCCGCCACCACCGGAAGGCGCAGGGCCGCGACCTTCACCGGGCTCTGGACGGCGGCCGAGACCCTCGCCTTCGCGCTGGGCGCCGGGGTGTTCGCCCTCGTCCTGGCCGCGACCGGATTCCGTTCCTCCGACGCCGCGCACCAGGTGGACCAGCCGGACGCGGCGCTGACGGGGATCACCGCCGGGATGAGCGTGCTGCCCGCGGTGCTCGCCGCGGCGAGTCTCCTGCTGCTGCACCGCTACCGCGAGACCCCGACCGTGTCACACCCCCTCCAGGAAGAGCCCGCCCGTGCCGACTGACCCCGCCCTGCCCGACGGCCGCCCCGCCGCCGAGGTGCTCGCCGAACTGCGCGCCCTGCGCCGGGCGGACGCGCCCACCCGTGGGGGCCGCACCTTCGCCTACGTCTACGACGCGGGCCTCGACGGCCTCGACGAGCTGGCCGCCGAGGCGTACACCGCGTTCGCGACGGTCAACGGACTCGACCCCACGGTCTTCCCGAGCGTGGCCAGGCTGGAGAACGACGTGGTCGGCGCGGTCGCCGCGCTGCTCGGCGCCCCGGGTGCCCAGGGGACGTTCACCAGCGGCGGCACGGAAAGCATCCTGCTCGCCGTCAAGACCGCCCGCGACCACGCCCGGGCGGTACGCGGGATCACCGAACCCCAACTGGTGCTGCCGTCCACCGCCCACGCCGCCTTCCACAAGGCCGCCGCCTACCTGGGCGTGGAACCGGTCGTCGTACCCGTCGACCCCGTCACCTTCCGCGCCGACGCGGCCGGCATGGCCGCCGCACTGACCGACCGCACCGCACTGGTGGTCGCCTCCACGCCCTCGTACGCGCACGGGGTCGTCGATCCCGTCGCCGAGATCGCCGCGGCGGCCGCCGAGCGCGGGGTGCTATGCCATGTGGACGCCTGCATCGGCGGCTGGATCCTGCCCTACCTGCGGCGCGCCGGGCGGGAGGTGGAGCCCTTCGACCTCTCCGTGCCCGGTGTCACCTCGCTCTCGGTCGACCTGCACAAGTACGGGTACGCCGACAAGGGCGCCTCCGTGGTCCTCTACCGGGACGCGGAGCTCCGCCGCCACCAGTACTTCGCGCACGCCGGCTGGCCCGGCTACCCGGTCGTCAACCCGACCGTCCAGGGCACCAAGTCCGGCGGCCTGCTGGCCCAGGCCTGGGCGGTCCTCCAGCACGTCGGCGAGGAGGGCTACACCGCGCTCGCGGGCCGGGTCGCCGAGGCCTCGGACCGGCTGCTCGCCGGACTGCGGTCCATCGACGGCGTACGGGTGCTCGGCGATCCCGCCGCCGGGCTCGTCGCGTTCACCGTCGCGGGGGAGGACGGTGGAACCCCGGATCTCAGCCTGCTCCTCCACCTCGCCGACGAGATGCGCGAGCTCGGCTGGTACCTCCAGCCGCAGCTCTCCTTCGACGGCCTCCCGCCCAATCTCCACCTCACTCTCACCCCCGCCACGGTCGGCCAGGTCGACGCCCTGCTGGACGACCTCGGCACCGCCCTGGCGAAGGCCCGTGCCCTGGAGCCGGTGAGCGTGGACCCCGGCCTCGCCGAACTCGCCGCCGGCCTGGACCCGCGGACGCTCGGACCGGAGGAGGTCGCGGCCGTC
Organism: Streptomyces sp. NPDC060209; assembly: GCF_042728155.1. Lineage (NCBI taxonomy): Bacteria > Bacillati > Actinomycetota > Actinomycetes > Kitasatosporales > Streptomycetaceae > Streptomyces > Streptomyces sp. NPDC060209. Next base: position 12,451 of record NZ_JBHWZS010000159.1, on the reverse strand, counting down.
CTCGCCTTCGCCGGCCTCGGCGAGAGCGGCGGACTGCCCGGCCGGATGGCACCCGTACTCGTCCTGCTGGACGCCCTGCCGGGGCCGCTCAAGGAGCGGCTGCTCTCGGAGTTCATCGGCTCCGTCTTCCGGATCTGAGACGTCCGGCGCCCAGGCATGGGAGAACCCCCGCGAGTCACGTCCTCGCGGGGGTTCTCCGTTCATCCGCCTGCCGGGTGAAGGTTGAGAAGACGATCACGAGGCAGGACGCTCGGGGTCTCTCCGTCAGGGGGCGAGCAGCAGCACGTCCGCGCGCTCCCTGGCGGCGGCGTAGCGCTTCGCCACGTCCTGCCAGTTGACGACGCGCCACATCGCCTCGATGAAGTCCACCTTCTGGTTCTTGTACTGCAGGTAGAAGGCGTGCTCCCAGGCGTCGAAGACCAGGATCGGGACCGAGCCCTGCCCGACGTTGCCCTGGTGGTCGTAGACCTGCTCGACGATCAGCCTGCCGCTGACCGGCTCGTAGGCGAGGACACCCCAGCCGGATCCCTGTGTGGTCGCCGCGGCCTTCGTCAGCTGGGACTTGAAGCCGGCGTACGAACCGAAGGACTCGGCGATCGCGTCCGCCAGGTCGCCCACGCCGTCCGCCGCGAGGGGCTCGCCGCCGCCGTCGCCGGTCATGTTGTGCCAGTAGATCGAGTGCAGGATGTGGCCGGAGAGGTGGAAGGCGAGATTCTTCTGGAGGCCGTTGATCGCGCCCCATGCCTCCTTGCCGCGGGCCTCTTCCAGCTGCTCCAGGGTGTCGTTCGCACCCTTGACGTACGCCGCGTGGTGCTTGTCGTGGTGGAGCTCGATGATCTGCGGGTTGATGACCGGTTCGAGCGCCGCGTAGTCGTACGGGAGTTCCGGAAGCGTGTACGTGGCCATGGGTTCGAACCCTCCAACTGCTACCTGGTTGTTATTGCAAGCTGTTCGCAATTGCAGGCTAGCAGGAGGAGGGCCCGAAGGTGATCAGCCGTTCGCCCTAGGACCGGAGGCTGTCGCGTGCGACCGCCGCCAGGTCGGGGAAGTCCGTCACGACGGCGTCCACGCCCCGGCCGAAGTGGAAGGCGTATTCGGCGAACGCGTCACCGAAGTCGTTCGGCGCGGTGCCCTTCCGGTACTCGGCCGGGAGGTACTGGTTCTCGGCGCGGAAGGTGTACGGCCCGACCTTCAGCCCGGCCGCGTGGGCATCGTCCAGCAAGGTGAGCGGGGGGACCAGCGAGGACTTGTCCGGGCCGATCCACCGGGCGTACGAGGCGATCTCGCGCAGCCCCGCCGGCGTCATCATGTCCTTGTACGTCACCGGGTGGCCGTACGGTCCGCCGCTCGTCCCCAGCGCCTGCCACAGCGTGAGGCCGAGGCGTGCCGCCGCCACCTCGCGGAGGCTGGACGGCTCGAAGGACTGGACGACGCAGTCGCGGGCGGTCAGCCGGTTACGGCGGACGGCCCGGACGAGTTCCGGCTCCAGGGGCAGACCGACCGAGCGGAAGTACGTCGGGTGCTTCGTCTCCGGGAAGACCGTGATCCGGCGGCCGTGCTCCTTCGACAGGGAGCGGGCCAGATCGATGACCTCCTGGAAGGTCATGATCTGTTCGCGGCCGTCGAAGACGGTGTTGCGGTTGCGGACCAGGGGGAGCCGCTCCACCGCGCGCAGTGTCTTCAGCTCGGCGAGGGTGAAGTCCTCGGTGAACCACCCGGTGACGGCACGGCCGTCCACGGTCTTCGTGGTGCGACGGCCTGCGAACTCCGGATGCCGAGCCACATCCGTGGTGCCGGAGATCTCGTTCTCGTGGCGTACCACCAGGACGTGGTCCTTCGTCGGGACCAGGTCCGGCTCGATCCAGTCGGCCCCGGCCCGCACCGCGAAGGTGTAGGCGGATGCGGTGTGTTCGGGCCGCCACCCCGCGGCGCCCCGGTGGCCTATGACGAGGGGGCCGCTTCTGCTCCCGTGCGGTTCGGAGGCGGCGGCGGGGACCGCCGCGGCGGCGGTGACGGCGGCTGTGGCCAGAAGGACCGAGCGGCGTCGCGGGCGCGGTAAGGACATGCGGGCTCCTTTGCAGACACGGAGTAACCACCAAAGCCACACGTGGTTACGTCGGGGCGGACAGCACCTTGCCACCTCATGTACGGCCGTGGGTACGGTCTTCGGCAGGCGACGGAGGAGGCGGGACATGAAGCTACGACCGGGGCGGCCCCATGAGGCCGCGGCGCTGACCGAGCTGGCCCTGCGGTCCAAGGCCCACTGGGGTTACGACGACGCGTTCCTGGCCGCCTGCCGTGACGAACTGACCGTCACCCCCGGCGACACGGCGGGCGGGCGTGCGGTGGTCGCGGAGGAGGAAGGCCGCGTCCTGGGGTTCACCACGCTGTCCGGGGAACCGCCCGAAGGCGCCCTCGGCATGATGTTCGTGGAGCCGGACACCATCGGCCGGGGCGCGGGCCGGATCCTGTTCGAGCACACCATGGCGCAGGCCCGCCGGCTCGGCTTCGAGGCGCTCACGATCGACGCCGACCCGAACGCCGAGCCGTTCTACACGGCGATGGGCGCGGTCCGGATCGGCGCCACCCCGTCCGGCTCGATCCCGGGGCGCGAACTGCCGCTGCTGAGGATCGCCCTCGGCGCTCAGCCCGGCTGAGACGCCGCCGCCCCGGGGAGGGCGTCGCGATCGCGTCCGAGTCCCGGTGCCAGGGCCAGCGTCACCGCGACCGAGGCCGCGGCCATGACCGCGATCGCCGTCGCGGCGGAGCTCCACTGGGCGAGGGCACCCGCGAAGGCCGCCGCCACACCCTGCATGGCGAGCATCCCGGAGGAATGCAGGCCGAGGGCCTGGCCCGTCATCGTGTCCGGGGTCGATGCCATCAGGCGCTCCTGGAGGAGCAGGCTCGCCGAGAAGCCGGTGGAGGCCAGAGCCGCGAGGACCAGGGTCAGGGGCAGCGCCGGCCGCAGGGCGAACAGCAGGTAGGGCGCGGCCAGCAGCAGGAGCAGCGGCGTGCACAGCCGTCCCCGCCATCGTGCCGGTACGAACCGTCCCGTCAGCGCGTCGCCGACAAGCATCCCGAGCGCCGCGCAGGCGAAGAGCAGCCCCGCCCGGTCCGGCCGGTAGGGGACGAAGAGCGATTCACAGCCGACGACCAGCCCGTTGGGCAGCCAGAGCGAGAGGTACAGGCGACGACGGGGGGCCGAGGACCACAGCAGTGCGTTGGTCCGCCAGGTCTCGCCCACCGACGGCCGCCCGGCCGCCCGGGGCGGGCGGCGTGCGAGGCCGAACCGTGCGACCGCGGCGCCGGCCACGTAGAGGGTCGCCGCGACGAGCAGCGTGCCGCGTGGGGACAGCACGGCGATCAGGACGCCACCAGCCGCGTAACCGCAGATCTGCATGGTGCCCGAGCACATGTTGATCACCGAACGCCCCAGCAGGAAGGCGTCCTTGGGAAGCAGTTCGTTGAGCAGCCCGTAGCGCACCCCGCCGATCACCGCCGCGACGACCCCCTCGCCGAGGACGACGGCGAACACCAGCGGCAGCGGCAGCCCGGGGACGGCGAGGACGGCGGTCCCCACGCCGAAGGCGAGCGCCGCGCCGCCCAGCGCTCCGCGCGGCGGGAGCCGGTCGGCCGCCGACATCAGGAGGGTCGCGCCGATCAACTGCGCCAGGGAGGAACCGAACATGGAGAGGGCCGAGAGCAGCGGTGACCCGGTCGTGGTGAACACGAGGACACCCAGGGCCAGTCCGCTCGTCGTGGACGCGGCGCCCTGCACGGCACTCGTCGCGAAGAGGGGGCCGAACTGCGGCACACGGAAGACGTCCCGGTAGGTGAGCATGCCGGGGAGTCTCGACCGGCGCTCCACAGGGCCGTTACTGTTTCGCCCGGAGGCGAAACCATGGGCTGGTGGCAGGTCGACGCGGACACCCTGGCCGCCGGGCGCTTCGTCGTGTCGGAGCTGTCCGAAACCACGGCCGCGCTCCAGGCCCTGGAGCGCGGGACGGCCGCCAATCCGGCCGAACGCACGTGGTTCGACGCCCACCGGCCCGCCTACCGGGAGCGTCTCGCCGATGACCCGGTCACCGCGCAGCTCGTACGGACCGGTCTCGGCGGCCACTGGAACGCGGACTTCCTCACCCCCACGCCCCCCGGCGGAACCACGTTCGCCCAGGAGCTGACCCGGGTGCGAGAGACGTCCCCCGACGCCGCCCGCGCCGACCTGGAGGTGTCCGGGGGAGGACCGCTCCCGACGGAACTCCATCGTTCCGATCTGCCGCAGAGGGCAGCCGGCCTGCTGGAGTGGATATGGGAGCACGTCGTGCTCGCGGACTGGCCGCGCCGCCGCCGGATCATCGAGGCGGACATCGTGGCACGCGCCGGACAGCTGAGCCAAGGCGGCTGGGCCGCCACGCTGGAAGCGATGAACCCCGGCATGCGCTGGCTGGGCGGCAGCCGGCTCCAGGTCAACCCGCGCGACTACCCGCCGCGTGAACTCGGCGGAGCACGGCTGGTGTTCGTCCCCGTCACACCGCGCCAGGGCTGGGTCTCCTGGGACGCGGCGGCGCAACGGTACGCGGTCGTGTACGCCTGCTCGGGAACCCTGTCCGACGCGGACCGGCCCGTGGTCCCCGACAGCCTCGGCCGGCTGCTGGGGCCCGCGCGGGCCGGTGTCCTCATGCTGCTCGACCGCCCCAGGAGCACCACGGAGCTGGTGACACTGACTGGCCAGGGTCTGGGATCGGTGGGCCGGCACCTGAAGGTCCTGCTCGACGCCGGGCTTGCCGGACGCCGGCGGTCGGGCCGCTCGGTGCTGTACTTCCGCACGGAGGCGGGCGAGGTGCTCCTACGGGCTCAGCCCGGCTGAGGCGCGGCCGCCTCCGGGCCGTCGGGCTCGCGGAGGGACCGCGCCTCGTACGCGCTCAGTTCCGGGCGGCCGTACCGCGCTCCGACCGCTTCTGCCGCACCACACCGATCACGATGAGCACCGCGGTCAGCGCCCCGGTCGCCAGCAGCTGGTCGCGCGTGTCGGGCTGCCGCAGCATCAGGACGAAGATGCCGGCCATGGCCACCAGTGCCACGATCGTCAGGACCGGGAAGAGCCACATCCGGACGACGAGCTGTTCCGGGGCCTCGCGCTCCATCCGCTTGCGCAGGATCAGCTGCGAGACGGCGATGAAGATCCAGACGACCAGGATCACCGCGCCGATCATGTTGAGCAGCCACGGGAAGACGTCGTCGGGGCGCCAGTAGCTGAGCAGCACGCACAGGAAGCCGAAGACCGAGGAGGCGAGCACGGCGTTGCGCGGGACGCCGGAGGAGATCTTGCCGAGCACCTTCGGGCCCTGGCCGCGGGCGACGAGGGAGCAGGCCATGCGCGAGGAGCCGTAGATGTTGGCGTTCATCGCGGAGAGCAGGGCGACGAGGATGACCACGTTCATGATCTCCGCGGCACCGCTGATGCCGAGGTGGTCGAGCATCGCGTAGAACGGGCCGACCTCGGCCACCTGGGGGTCGTCCCACGGCACGAGGGTCACGATGACCGCCATCGAACCGATGTAGAAGACGGCGATGCGCCACATCGCCGTACGCACCGCCTTGGCGACGCCCTGCACGGGGTTCTCGGACTCGGCCGCCGCGATGGTGACGGTCTCCAGGCCGCCGTACGCGAAGACGGAGGCGAGCAGGCCGATGATCAGGCCTTCGGAGCCGTGCGGCATGAAGCCGCCGTCCCCGGTGAGGTTCGAGGTGCCGGGGGAGTCCGTGCCGGGCAGCACGCCCAGGATCGCGAGGAGGCCCAGCACCAGGAACAGGGTGATCGCGATGACCTTGAGCGCGGCGAACCAGAACTCGAACTCACCGAAGTTCTTGACGGCGGCGAGATTCGTGCCGAGGAAGATCACCATGAAGAGGGCGACCCAGGCCCACTCCGGCGTCCCGGGCAGCCAGCCCGAGACGATCTGCGCGGCGCCGATACCTTCCAGCCCCACGGCCACACAGAGCAGCACCCAGAACGACCACCCGGCGGTGAAGCCCGCCCACGGCCCGATCGCCCGTTCCGCGTGCACGGAGAAGGAGCCGGACGCGGGGTTGGCCGCCGACATCTCGCCGAGCATCCGCATCACGAACATGACCAGCAGTCCGGAGATGCCGTACGCGACGACGATCGAGGGACCGGCCGCGGCGATGCCCGCACCCGAGCCGACGAACAGTCCGGCCCCGATCACACCGCCCAGGGCGATCATCGACAGATGGCGCTGCTTGAGTCCGTGGGTGAGCGCGGAGTCGGCGGCGGGGGCGGCGGCGTCCGTGGGGGGCGGCGCGGAGGTCCGGGACATGGACAAACTCTGTTCACTGGTCGGGACGGGGGTCGGCCCACAGTCTGGCCACGCACCCCGCCCATGAGGAACGGTTGTCCGCTATACGGTCACCAGGCTCACACAAGGTGCTCACCCGCCTACGGCCGCGCGCGTAGCTCCCGTACGGCCGCGACGAGCAGCACGAGGCCGGTCGCACCCGCCGACCACAGCACCTGCGGACGGGCCACGTCATCGGTGAGCATCAGCAGCAGGACGGCCAGCAGACCGGCCAGGGTCACCCAGGTCAGATAGGGGAAGCACCACATCCGCAGCGCCAGGGCGCCCGGCGCCTCCCGTTCGAGCCGGCGCCGCAGCCGAAGCTGCGAGGCGGCGATCAGGCCCCAGACGAACAGCAGGACCGCTCCGACCGAGTTGAGCATGTAGAGGAAGACGGTGTCGGGCCACTGGAGATTGAGCAGTACGGAGACGAAGCCGAAGGCCACGGAGGCAAGCACCGCCCGGCGCGGCACCCCGCTCCCGCCGCCCTGCCCGCCCGACACCTTCAGCAGTCCGCGTGGCGCCTCGCCGCGCTCGGCCAGCGAGAAGATCATCCGGGACGAGCCGTACAGATTGGCGTTGAGCGCCGAGAGCAGCGCCACGAACACCACGATGTTCATGATCTGCCCGGCCGACGGCACCCCGATCGAATCCAGGACCTTCACATACGGGCTGAGCCCGGCCTGCTGGGCGGTCCACGGCAGCACGGTCACGATCACCAGCATCGAACCGACGTAGAAGAAGAGGATGCGCACCACCGCACTGCGCACCGCACGTCCCACGGCACGCGCCGGGTCGTCGGTCTCGGCCGCAGCGATCGTCACGACCTCCAGCCCGCCGAAGGCGAACACCACCGTGAGCACGCCGGAGACCACGCCGTCCCAGCCGTTCGGCAGGAAACCGCCCTGACCGGTGAGGTTGGTCAGCCCCACCGGATCGGTGTCGGGGAGGACACCGAGGACGGCCAGCAGGCCGAGCGCCAGGAAGACCACGATCGCGGCCACCTTCAGCGCGGCGAACCAGAACTCGAACTCGCCGAAGTTCTTCACGGCCGTCAGGTTGGCCACGGTGAACACCACCATGAACAGCAGCACCCAGAGCCACTGATCCACCGCGGGCAACCAGGAGTGGGCGATCTGCGCGGCGGCAGTCGCCTCCACGGCGAGCACCACCACCAGCATGAACCAGTAGAGCCAGCCCACACTGAAGCCGGCCCAGCGGCCCAGCGCGCGCTCCGCGTGGACGGAGAAGGACCCGGACGCGGGTATCGCCGCCGACATCTCGCCGAGCATCCGCATCACCAGCATCGCGAGCGTGCCCGCGATCAGATACGAGACGACGACGGCGGGCCCGGCCACTGCGATCCCGGCGCCCGACCCGACGAAGAGGCCGGCGCCGATCACCCCGCCCAGACCGAGCATCGTCAGATGGCGCTGTTTCAGACCGTGGGCCAGGGGCTCGGACGGAACGGGGGAGTGCGTGGGGGGCGCGTCGTGCATGAGCTGCGGATCACTCTCGGATCATTTATGGGGAACCTACAGTCTCACGGGGCGGCCCCCCTTCCCGAACGGAGGGCCGCACACACCTCTGCCTCCGTGACCAGCATCACGCCGAAGAATGATTGCGCAACGCTCTTTGTGTGAACCCGACTAACCCCTCAACCGCCGCTTTGTGGGCGGCTGATGGTGATGGAGCGATATTCCGTCGGCTAACGTCACCCTCAGTCCGTCCCTGCCTGCCGATCTCACCCGCGGAGTCCCGATGAGTACTGCTGCCGCCCCCGTCCGTTCCGGAGCGGTCCTCGCCGACCTGCTGCCCGCAGCCCGGCACCGCTATGCCGTGGACACGGCGCTGGTCGTCGGTGGCGCCGCACTCACCGGCATCGCGGCCCAGATCGCCGTGCCCGTCCCCGGCTCCCCGGTCCCCGTCACCGGCCAGACCTTCGCCGCGCTCCTCATCGGCACCGCGCTCGGCGCCCGCCGCGGATTCCTCTCCCTCGCCCTGTACGCGCTCGTCGGCATGGCCGGCATGCCGTGGTTCTCCGAGGGCACCTCCGGTCCGGGCGGCGCGTCCTTCGGCTACGTCCTCGGCATGCTGCTCGCCGCCACGGTCGTCGGCGGCCTGGCCCGCCGGGGCGGTGACCGGTCCGTCCTGCGCACCGCGGGCACGATGGCGGTCGGCTCCCTCATCATCTACGCGGTCGGCGTGCCGTACCTGGCGTTCTCCACCGGTATGTCGATGAGCGCCGCCGTCGCGGCCGGCCTGGTGCCGTTCCTGATCGGTGACGCGCTCAAGGCCGCTCTGGCCATGGGTGCGCTGCCCGCCTCCTGGAAGCTCATCGGGCGTCGCGGCTGACCGAGGGCCTTCCGTTCGGATCATGCCGGGCTCCCCGTTCCGGCCTGATCCGAAACGAAAGTACCTAGTAGGCACCACCGAAGAGGCTCGCCGGGTCGTATCGCGACACCAGACCGGCGAGCCTCTCGCGTGTCCGGGTGCCGTGGTAGTCCCGGCGCGTCTCCGCGCGGTCCCCGTCGCCGAAGGAGAAGTTCAGCGCGCGGCCCAGGGTGTACGGCGCGGTCTCCTTGGCCACCTTCGCGTACAGCGCCCGTACCGCCGTCACGTCCGTACCGTCCAGCGGTGAGAGCAGCCGCAGCAGGAAGCCCGCGTCGCGGTAGGGCACCGCGTTGTCGTGGGAGGGCCGTGAGGCCAGGGCGCCGCCCAGGTGGTTGAGCTGGACCACCGTCATCATCGGGGCCTTCGGCCCGGTCAGCTCCAGCACCCGCGCCGCGGCCCCGGCGTCCAGGCCGCCGAGCACCAGACCCTCGCCGTAGTAGGCGTGAGGGAACGGTGGGTCGCTGTGGATGGTGTGGCTATCGGTGTACGGCATCTCCCGCAGCGAGTCCGAGAGCGCGGGCCCGATCGCCCGCAGCGGCGCCACCAGCGCCTCGCCGTCCGTGGCCGGACCGGTGTACGCGACGCGCACCGAGACCACGTACCGCCCCCGCAGCGGCTCCGGCAGCTGCGGCATGTCGGGGTAGCGCAGTGCCGCCACCGAGGAGGTGCAGGTCTCCGGTACGGTCCGCGTCCACTCCAGATATCGGTGCAGCACCTCAGGAGCGGTGTCCCCGTCGAAGGCCAGCGAGCCGCCGTACAGCCGTTCGACGGCCACCAGGCCGATCTCCAGCCCCGTCACGACGCCCAGCCTGTGCCCGCCGCCCCGCAGCCCCCAGAACAGGTCCGGCTCGCTGTCCGGGGTGACATGGCGCAGGACTCCGTCGGCGGTCACGACGTCCAGCGAGCGGACATGGTCGGCGGCGTAGCCGAACTCCCGGGCCAGGATGCCCAGCCCGCCGCCCAGGGTGTACGAGACGGCGCCCACGCCCGGCGCCGAGCCGTTCAGCGGGGCGAGCCCGTGCGGGGCCGCCGCCGCGATCACCCCGCCCCAGGTCGCGCCCGCCCCGACACGCGCGGTGCGGCGCTCCGGGTCGACGTCCACGGTGTCCATCCGGCGGGTACTGATCAGCACCCCGCCCTCGACCGGGCCCGGCAGTCCGTGGCCGGTCGCGTGGACGGCCACGGGCAGGCCGCGCGCGGCGGCGTCCCGCACGGCTGCCTGCACGTCGGCGGCGCCGGTGGCCTCCACCAAAAGATCGGGGCCGATGGCGAAGGCGGTCTGGAAACTCTCGATCGCGGGGGTGGCTGTCATGACGAAGGCTCTCCGTTCGCTCGCGGGATCGCGTGGCGAGGGAGAGCCTTCCGGGTATACCTGACATCCGCCGTCAGGTATGAATGCCGATCACTCGACCGGTGCCGCCGCCTTCGCCTTCCGGCTGCGGGCGTCACGCACCAGCGAGACCGCCACGACAAGGGCCGCGACCAGCAGGGAGAGCAGCACCTGCTCGCGCCCCGCGTCGTCGGTCAGCATGTAGACGAGGACGAACGAGATCATCGCGATCGTCGCCCAGGTCAGATACGGGAAGAGCCACATCCGTACGACGAGCTTCTCGGGCGACTCGCGCAGGATGATGCCGCGCATCCGCAGCTGGGTGAAGCAGATCACCAGCCACACGAACAGGGCGACCGCGCCGGAGGAGTTCAGCAGGAACGCGAACACCGTGTCGGGCCACTGGTAGTTGAAGAACACGGCCACGAAGCCGAACACGACGGACGACAGGATCGCCGCCTGCGGCACGCCCCGCTTGTTCACCTTGGCGAACGCCTTGGGCGCGTCTCCCCGCTGTCCCAGCGAGAAGGCCATGCGCGAGGCCGTGTAGAGGCCGGAGTTGAGACAGGAGAGCACGGCCGTCAGCACGATGACGTCCATGACCTGGCCGGCGTGCGGGATGCCGATGACGTTCAGCGCGGCGACGTACGAACCGTCCTCGACGATCGAGGGGTCGTTCCACGGCAGCAGGGTGAGGACGATGAAGATCGAGCCCAGGTAGAAGATGGCGATACGCCAGATCACGCTGTTGGTGGCCTTGGAGACGGCGCGCTGCGGGTCCTCGGACTCACCGGCCGCCAGGGTGACGATCTCGCTGCCCATGAAGGAGAAGACGACCATCAGCACACCCGTGAGGACGGCCCCCGGCCCTTCGGGGAAGAACCCGCCGGTGTCCGTGAGGTGGGCGAGGCCGGACCCCGCGTCGTCCGAACCCGGCAGGACGCCGAAGACGGCGAGCAGGCCGACCACGACGAAGGCGCCGATCGCCACGACCTTGATCCCGGCGAACCAGAACTCGAATTCGCCGTACGAGCCGACGGAGACCAGGTTGGTCGCCGTCAGGACCACCATGACGATGAGGGCCCATGCCCACTGCGGGACGCCGGGGACCCAGCCCTCCAGGATCTTGGCACCCGCCGTGGCCTCGACGGCGAGCACCACGACCCAGAAGAACCAGTACAGCCAGCCGATGGAGAAACCGGCCCAGCGGCCCAGGGCCTGGTCGGCGTAGGCGGAGAAGGAGCCGGAGCTCGGCCGGGCGACGGCCATCTCGCCGAGCATTCGCATGACAAAGACGACCATCAGGCCGACCAGCGCGTACGACAGGAGGATGGCCGGCCCCGCAGCGGCGATGCCGGCGCCGGAACCGACGAAGAGGCCCGCTCCGATCACACCGCCGATGGCGATCATCGAGAGATGACGGTTCTTGAGACCGGCCTGAAGCCCGTCCGGGGAGTCGGGCTTACCCGGCTCGCCGGGCTGTTGGCCCGGCCCAGCCAGAGTCGTCTGCGACGTCATGGATCGAATCCTTACGTTTTCTGATCACGTGTGTCGGTGTTGCCTCGGCGGGGGTGGTGCGAAGGCAAGGCCACGCATTCAAGCCCGACGGACACCGGAAACGGAAGCCCCTCATCCGGTTCCTTGACCCGATCGTTGCCCGAGTGGCATTGCACACAGGCCCGGACCTGAACCCGACCCCGGGAAAGCCCGGTGGGTCCCGACCCCGCTGACGGTTACCCCGCCCCGTCCGTGCCACACTTCGCACCATGCGCGTGTACCTCGGCTCCGACCATGCCGGCTTCGAACTGAAGAACCACCTCGTCGAGTGGCTCACGGCCCACGGCCACGAGGCCGTCGACTGCGGTCCCCACATCTACGACGCCCAGGACGACTACCCGCCGTTCTGCCTCCGTGCCGCCGAGCGGACGGCCGCGGACAAGGACAGCCTCGGCATCGTCATCGGCGGCTCCGGCAACGGCGAGCAGATCGCCGCGAACAAGGTCAAGGGCGTCCGCGCCGCGCTCGCCTGGAGCGAGCAGACCGCCGCGCTCGGCCGTGAGCACAACGACGCCAACGTGGTGGCCATCGGCGGCCGGATGCACACGGTGGAGGAGTCCACCAAGTTCGTCGAGATCTTCCTCACCACCCCGTACTCGGGTGAGGAGCGCCACACCCGCCGCATCGAGATGCTCTCGGCGTACGAGAACACCGGCGAGCTCCCCCCGATCCCGGCCCACCACCCGCAGCAGGGCCTGCGCGTCATCGCCGGCTTCTGGCTCCAGCCCGGCGGCGGCCCCGGCTCCGGCGGCTGCGTCGACTACCTCACCGACACCGCGTACAAGAACGAGATGCTCACCGAGTTCCCCAAGTG